>JALWAF010000166.1 GCA_027016355.1 Candidatus Moraniibacteriota bacterium
TGGTAACCCTATTATGAACTATGCAGCCTTACTTTCGGTAACATTTACTTATGAGCTATAGCGCCAAAAACTATTTGTAGTGGACGGTCATGACCGTCCACTACAAATTTGAAAAAAATTCAATTACCTTATTCTTGAGTTTTTTCCTCTGGATTTAGAATTGTTTCAATTTGATCTTTTAGGTTTTCATAAGTAATTACTCCGACGTGTGGTTGTCCATTTATAAAGAGTGTTGGAGTTCCTATGACGGCAAATTGACTAGCTTCTTGTTGATTTTCGTCTAGCTTTTTTTGATTATCTTCATTCACAAGACAATTCGCAAATTGTTCTTTATCCAATTTAAGATTTGTAGCATATCTACTTAATAATTCAGTGACTTTTTCTGATTTAATTAATGTTGCTTGTTGATTAAAAAGTGTACCCACATACTCATCAAATTTACCTTGCTCATAAGCACACTGTGCAGCTACTGCGATTTTCTTAGCATTCTTTTGTTCTGGATTAGGTATTGCTTTTATGATAACTCTTACATCATCTTTAAATTCAGACTTAACTTTATTTATAACAAGACTAACAGCTTTACACATTTTACATGTAAAATCAGTATAAGCTACAATTGTAACTTTAGCATCTGCATTTCCTAAATTTATCCCAGTATCTGTACTAGGATTTTCTAAATATTCACCAACAGGCACACCCACATCAGTTGCTTCAAAATAATAGGTATTATTTGGAGCTTCTTTAAACAATATTGCAGCATTTTGATAAAAATCAGAATTTACAATATCATCTGAAAAAACAAAAGCTGGAATATATTTTATATTATTATTTTTTGCTAATTGTTTACCTTCTGCCGTTCGTACATCTATGCGATGCGCTTCAAGTGTAGGGATAAGTGAGCGCAATCGCACAAGCACCTCGTCAGTTACACAATCCTTACAATCATCTGCATCAAATACATCTACAGTAATTTTTGGATCATCATAACGTACCCATGTATTTCCATCATATTCTACTACTTGAGCATCTTGCAACGCTCGAGCTGAAAATCCTCTATGTGAAAACAATTGTGCAATATCAATAAAAAACGATCCTCCGGCAATTCCACCCAATAATATAGCAATTGCAAGTAATGTCTTGTTATTTTTTTTCAATTTAACATACTTTTGAATATCAAAGCTATTAGTATTATTATCCAAATCATTTTTCTCCCCTATTTCATCTTCTGTTGTGTTCATTTCATTATTCATAGTATTATCAATAAAATTTTTTACAACCTCTTTGTCCTCCTCCACTATTACCTCTTCTTTTGCCTCCTCAACAAATTTTTTCTTATAATCTTTTCTAGATGAATCACGATGTTTTTTGCGTGGATTTTTTCTCTTGTGCTTATCCATATGTTTTACTAGATAATTTAAAAAGATATAAACTAGTTTACTTCAACTCTTCACTACCGGCCTTTGTATTTTCAGTAGTCGGTAATTTAGCAGACATTTCTTCTTGAATTAGTTTTTGTTCAAGTTTATCAATGTCATACAACTCTCCATAATCAATAATTGTAGTTGGATCATCAAATCCAATCCTGACATGATGACTTACAATCTTTTTTGCAATTGCACCAGCTAAAAAAGCAACAACAAAAAGAAAAATAAGATTTCCTCGTGATAATCGTTCACTCTTACTCATATATTAAATATCAAAAAAATATTAACGAATTAAGGGTATCATCCACAGAAACAGTGGTCAATCTTGACAAATTAATAATTATATGAAAAGTTTTTCATAATTAAAATAATCCACCTTGGCCTACTTCTCCATCAAGCGCTTGATTTACCATTGCGTCTGCAATTTTATTTTGTTCACGTAGAACATGTATAAATACAACACTCTTAAAATCTAGCATTGTATTCCACACTTCTATAAAATACTTTTGCATGTTTTCTTTTGATATTTTATATTCATGATTTAATTGTTTCACAATCAACTCACTATCAAGTCTACACTCTAGATCTGTTTGTTTTGCTTTTTGTTTACCTAGTAAACTTTTAACTTTTTTCAAAGCAAAAATAAGTGCTTGATATTCTGCATCATTGTTTGTAGCTTCGCCGATAGTTTCACCATACTTTTTATTTAAAGTTTCAATCCAAACACCAATAGCCGCCGGACCAGGGTTACCTCGTGAACCGCCGTCTGTATAAATTATAACCTTTTCCATATATTATATCTTATTTTTTAATAATAGATCTCTTAAAAAACCTTTAAAAAATTGTCATCTCGAGCGTAGTGATAACGAAGTCGAGAGATCTCAAAACTATAATAGCATGATAAAACTGTAAGTTTAGAGATTTCTCCATTTCGCTCCGCTACAGTCGAAATGACATGTGGATAGGTTTTTAAGAAGTCTAATATTTTTATTTTAACGTCTTTTAAGATACAAGACAAGGAATTTAATTAAAAAATCCGGTTATATTGTTATAAAATATAACCGGATGTAGTATTATTTCTTTTTTGCTTTCGCAGTTTTTATTTGAAAAAAATAATCCAATTGAGTATTTTGCTTCGGATTAATTTCTTGTTTTATTTTTCCCCAAAAAACTGGAGTAATTTCATACAAGGTATCACAGACATCTGCATTTTTCATTCTTACTTCTTGTAAAAACCCCTTATCTATAGCTCCTTGTATTTTAAAACCTTGCAGAAATAAATGCTTCTTAATGTCCCCCTCATATATTGTTCCGCCACACGCAGCAATACAGAGAAGTTTAATCATCATCTCATTATCAATTTTTTCGGTAGTGTCACTCAATTTTTTATTCATTTTTTATTTCCCTAATTGCATTTTTATTCTGGAAAGATAAGTATATAATCCGGATATTTGCCTTGGATCTACAAAATTCAAAGCTTCTTTCCATCCTTTTTCTGTTAGTACATACTCTGTAACTCTAAATGGTTCATCGTGATTTGAGACTTTACAATCACTTACAAAACCATTAGCGACCAAGCTATGTATGCGACCATCTAGAAAAAAGGATGCCGGCAACTCATCGGCACACACATGACCACCAAAAAGGGCAATGGTGACCAATTTACTTTTATCTGCAATCGTCAAAATCATTTTTCATACCTCTTTTGTTGTTTTCTTTGTTGAGCTAATTGCTTAGCAATGTTGCAGTTATAATACTTTGGATCGTCCGTTACTTCACGAATAACGCTAAGGGACGTTGGTAACTCAATTTCCGTTTGTATAGTACTTGGTTGTACTTCCAAAATATGACTGCAAGCATCTTCACAAAAGGTATCCAATCGAAAATACTGATTATTTTCAATAAAACAATACCTCACTTTCTCAATTGGTGCACATTCTAGATCAACTCTCTGAAGAAATTGCTGATATTTCTTGTGAGAAATAATTTCTTCAATTTTTACTCTCTCAACTGAAGGCTCGTTACTTTTCTTTGCATAAAAGTACGTAGTAGCCCCGTCACGAGTCCATGCACGTACTCGCTCCTGACCGTCTCCCTTGAGATAATGCTGCACTATGTTAACACGCACAGCATTATTGTCTTCAAGAAATCTATCCAATGCTACACTATTTGGTACAAGATATTTACGCTCAATAGCCAGTGGTTGTGGAACGCCCATAAGCTGAGCAATGTTTTGAATCACGGCATTCACCTTGCCTTCAAAACTACTATAATCATTGCCAACAAGTATCAAATTAGGATGCCCTACCCAAGCTGCAGCTATTTTTATACCAAGCGCACGTGCTTCTAAGTAAGTCTCTTCTCTAGCGTTATTGTTGACAGTTGTATAATATTCCTTAGGCGCTACATTCATGTAAACTGCCATTGTATATCTTGAAGTAATTTCTGCTTTAAAATCTAATCCATGATCCATGGCTAACACTCTTTTTACCAATTCTATATCAGAATACGCCAAACAATCATGAAGACCTCTGTCACAAATAAGCAGTCCACCCTTTTCTGCGACATCTTTACTGCATCTTAAGGTTTTCATAAAAAAACTTTCATTAGACAAGATTTTTTCAATAATAAATCGTTGGAATAATACAGGGTTCTCGAAATTATCAAAAGTAACGCCATTTAACTTTAACTCTGTAGCAGCCTCTGGCACAGATACTGCTCTAATGCCAAGACTGTTAACAAATTCAACAATCTGACTAATTGCTGTACTTTTACCAGAACACGGACCACCCGTGAGCACAACTGTCTTTATCTTGCTTTGAGTCATAATTTCCTCCCATTTTTGTTTTTTCAATATTGTTAAATAACTGTAATAATACACACTATCACACAAAAATTAAACAGTCAATATTTACAATTGTAATCCCTCACACCTCTAATCATAAAAAATTGTCATTCCCGCGTAGGCGGGAATCTAGGACGTTTTATATGAATTACATGATTAAAATAAATTTTTAAAGTTTAGAATATTCTATAATTAAATTATGCTAAATATATAAGAATTTACTTGCAATTCTGGATCCCCGCCTACACGGGGATGACAGTAAGTGTGAGGGATTACTTATAATTCGCTATTATCAATAATTGATATCAACAATATTTAACTGCACATTCACATTGCCATTCCATTCATTTTTTTGTACATTTGCCAATACATTTATTTTATCTCCTTTATATAATAAACTAACCATAAATCCACGTCCAAAAGCTATTGCATCTATTTTATCTTCTCCTGATTGCAAAGTCATCTTTAAATGTGCTTGATTTGAGCCAATCGCTCTTATATCAGATACAATTAAATCATAAATTGCAAAAATAGGTTCTTCATTACCTTCTCCAAATGGTTCCAAGCTACTCAATTCTTCTACAAGTTTTAGATCAATATCTTTCAATTCTATTTTGATATCAGCATTTAGTACGACTTCATCTGAAATATCTTTTGTTTTTTCTTTCACGACTTTATTAGCTTGCTCACAAAACTTTGCAAAATTTTCATTTTCAATTACCGCTCCAGCTGCCTGCTCATGTCCTCCATACTTCTCTAAACAATCCTCACACTCATCCAATACATCTACGATATTTAAATCTCTTATACTTCTAAATGACCCCCTGCTTTCTTTATCAAATTTAGTAAAAATACCTGTAGGTTTTTGATATTTTTGTGCAATTTGTCCTGCTATTATTCCTACAATCCCCACTGGATAATCACTGTTTGCAATTAATATAAAATCTTTGTCTAAGTGATCTTTTTCTACAATCTTTTCTATATCTTTAGTTAGCTTTTGTGTGATTTCCCTACGCTCTATATTTTGACTTTCCACAAACTGAGCTAATTCTGTAGCGTCACTCACATCTTGCGTGCGCAATAATTCAAAAGAATGTTTTGCATGACTCATTCTCCCGGGTGCATTTATACGTGGCGCTATTTGAAATGCTACTGTGCTTGCAACTATTTCTTTACTATTTACACCACTCACAGCCAAAAGCTGTTTATAACCCATCCTCTTCGTCTGTGATAAAACCAAAAGACCATAATGCACCAAAACACGATTTTCTCCTACTAACGGCATACAATCTGCGACAGTGCCTACACACACAACATCCAATAACCATTTTAATTGTTCTTGTTGAGTTGGTTTAATTTTTTCAAACAATGCTTGCACAACTTTAAATGCTACTGCTGTACCAGACAGTTCTTTGAATGGATAAGTACAACCTGGCAATTGTGGATTTATAATCGCATAAGCTTCTGGTAAAATTTCTGGTGCATGATGATGATCTGTAATTATCACATCAATTCCCTTCTCGTTTGCATAAGCAACTTCTTCTATATTTGAAGTGCCACAATCCACACTAAACATCAATGTTATCCCGTTTTTGACAAATTCATTAATTGCATTTTTGTTTATACCATGCCCCTCTGTAAGTTTATCTGGTATATAAACATCCACATTCAATCCCAGCATTTCCAGACCATCTGCAAGTACTGTTGCGCTATTCACACCATCAGCATCATGATCACCAAATATTCCTATGATTTCTTGACTATCAATAGCTTTTTTTATACGTTTAACAACACGCTCCATATCTTTAAATAAAAATGGATCGTATAAGTTGTTATAATTAGGATTAAAAAAATTTTCAA
>JALWAF010000167.1 GCA_027016355.1 Candidatus Moraniibacteriota bacterium
GTTGTTGATGTAGAGGGTCTGAAAAAAGAATATATAGATTATATAGTTACTCACAAAAAAATTAATTATTCTTTTTTGGAACGCATAGCTAAAGCGCAAGTGCATGCCATATTACTTCTGCCGCAGAGCATTCAACGTCAACAGACGGATGAGCGAAAAAAGGCAAAATCCTGTGACTAATATCTGCTGGAGTTTTATCTTTTTCAAGCATATGAATTATACGCTTGAGTTCAAAATACTCCACAGGTAATAGCTCAGTTATCTGTTGTATGATGCCTTTTTGGCGTGCGGTATTAAGCTCCAAAAAGTTCATATCAGGAAAAACATCATCCAAAACATCAAACAGGAACGAATCCCTAATGATCTTCAGACGATAGAACTGGCTCTTCCACCACTCCAGATCATAACTGATAAGTCCCATGTCTTCCAGTTTCGACAAAATCCTTCTGTCGATAACTGAATTGACTCCTTGAGCTCTTTTGGCAGTATTTTTGTTGAGCACATAATACTCATCACCATTACTGACTGATTGTGCTCTACAAAATACAAATGTCCCACCAAAGGCACGTGTATAAAACGTACAAATATCAGCAAAGTGAAAATCGTCGATGACTGCATGCTTATTTCGCATGTCTCCAATTTCCTTGGCAGACTCAACAATTTCTTCACCAATATTGGAAAGAGCAAAAACATCTGTCTCCTGCATGAACTTTTCTATCAATTGGTTTTGTGATTTGACCTTTCTCATAAAGTTTGACGGTGTTTTTGCTCTGACGATAACATCATCAACCATGAGTAAATCTGTTGGTTCTTGATATGACTCCACTTCTTGATCAATATCAAGCCAGATGCCGGAATATTTTGTTACCTCCGTAATTTGAGCAAGATTTGCATCAAACCAACTTTTCATCAGTGCCCACTCAAACGAATGCGATGGACGATAAATCGGAGAATAACGCTGTTTTGGAGTAATAATAATTGCAAAGGGATTTGCTTCACCCTTGCGTAAATAATACTCTCCAAAAATATTCGCTAACTCCGGACTCCAACCCATACAATCAATATGAAATTTACGTTTACGAGTTATGGAAAGTCCAATATCTCTAAGACAATCATTATAACGACGCACCAGCTCAGGCTCATCAATAGAAATAAGACCATCACCATACAGTCCCATAATTTTTAAATCATCCTGTTTCATGATTACATCCCCTCTTTTTCTATGTTAAAGTGCTATTTTTTTAATCATGTCGACACAGTACTGCCAACACGTAACTATACACTACAAACAACTTTTTGTAAAGTAAAAAAACGAGGAAAAGATTATCTTTTCCTCGTGTATATTCTATACTTCTTTTCTTAACTGCTTTCTAAATTCTATGTCACTTAAATACTCAACCATTTTTCTTTCTGTCATAGCTGCAACAGCCCGTTGTCTGCGAGTTTCTGCCATACGTAAAGATTCTTCAGCATAATACATTGCCTTTTGATTCAACATTTCGGCAAAATCAATGCCGCTTGTCTTTACATGTTCTCGAGCCATGTCTGCAATGATTTCAATTTGAGCTTCGGGCGGTTTCTCTATATACTGCTTACGTTCCGTAATTAAATCCAACGGAACAGTAAACCCAACAACATGCGATTTCGCGCCTCCCACAATATTAGCACAATCACGTAATGAAAACATTTTCTGACGTAATTTCATCATAAAGAAAAAACGTGCAAAAAAATAAACATGATTCTGACTATATCCCTTAAGTGCCTCTTCCCTTATCTCCGGAACACTCATTGTAGGATCAATGATAATTGTTTCTTTATTAGCAATTTGCGGCGCTCGTATATCCATGTCCCAATCAACTCCTTCCAGGTTAATTAGTCCACGATATTGACTGTTCAATTTTCTCAAATTTAACACAATAAATCGCACATAATCATCAACTGTTTCAGCCCCAACAATAGGATGCTTATCTTTAAAACGACTCATAAAGGCTCGATCAACATTTTCTGGATAGTTTGTTGCCCCAAAAAAAATAAAATTATACAATTGCTGAGTGCTGACTCCGCTAAACTTCTTCAAAGCTTCGACAGTTACAGCTTTATCTCCCTCAGAGACATTTTCACCTCCATGATCCGGAAAAGAAGCCTCCAGTTCATCAGCAATACCAATATTTATACTATTCGGATTAAACAATTTCCGAAAGTAATTTTCAGCCCATGTACGGGATTCTCCCTGCATCTTTGAAACCAAATTTGGTACAACCAAAATTTGATATGGCTTCCCTGATGCTTCACCATAATCACGTGCAAGTGTCATAATCATAGCCAATATCATTGACTTGCCATTTCCTGGGTTACCATTTAATAGTTGTAATTCTTGAAACCCACCAAAATCCGCTATTGGATTCATTTTTATCTCTGGTATATACAAGAATAATTTACGCAACAAATTAACAGCATCATCAGAAACAGACGTGTTGCCAATTATATCTTCTGGATATGTCTCATTGATATCCACCACTTCGATAGTAGCTTCAATCCGCTCAAATCCAGAAACCACAAAATCACTTTCTTCCAGCTGATACGTGACATCAGCAAAAAACTCAACATACTTAAGCGAACCAGCCCGATTCAAAATCTCTTGCTGAAGTTCTTCGGCATAACGGTAAACAATTGCAACAAGCTTATCGTCTGAACCGTCCATACTTCGCTCTACATTTTTGCCAAGATGATACATCATGCATTGCAGTGAACGCGTTGGTTGAGAAGCATTTACCTCATCAACTGACACTGACAATGTTTTTGTAAATGTATTATTTGAAATAAGGTTATTTAATTCAAACAACACATGACGCATTGCCACAAACTGCACAATAGCTGCCGCGGTCTGCGTTTTTTCATTAAATTCTTTCAATTGATCATCGTGCAAATCAACTGTACTGTCGATATTATAAACACCACTACGTTTACGATAATCATTTTCAACATGATAACCGATTTGGATACCGCGTCTGATAGCACGCAAAACGTGCAGTTCTGTTGTTGTGTACAATTCGTCTTCTGAGTCAATCGTCTGCACGAGTTTAGTCAAACTAACTTCCTTTACCTGTGTCTGACCACTCATAACATATGAACCACTACCTTGTGTTATGGCAACTCTCCATCTTGCCAAATCAATAAAAGCTTGCGCATTACTTAAATACTCACGCAAATTTTTTTCAGTGATTGGCACACTAGCTATTGCTTGTTCCATCATCAACCTCCTACAATTTTGTGACCGATTTCTTTTCGGTAATCCTTATCTAACATTTGTACCACATGGTGTGGTGCAAACAAAAATTTTTCAACATGTGAAACACCACGATTATAATATTCCTGATCACTGCTACGCACACCCCATTCCTGTAAGACCTTATGTCTATTCCCCTGAGGATCAAATAATGCTTGCATAGGCTTTTGACCAGATGACAAAACATATTCAAAAATAATACGTGAAGCGGCAATATACTGCCCGCCATCATATGCTTTGTCCAATGTTTTCTGCAAAAGATGATCAGCTTTCGTAACTCCAGATATAAATACTGGACCAAGAATAAGTCGACCAATCCACTTAGGATGTACATTTGCAAATGCATAATCAATACTATTACCCAAACGATCCAGTTTTGGCATATAGTTAGTTTCTTCTCTCAGCACAAGTGCAAAATCCTTCAATTTACCAGGATTTATCAATTCACCACTATACTCAACAATCATTGCATAAATGGAAGGAATATTTCGAGAATCAAATCTTTCCCACACGCATAAATATGCATTTGAACCATTGAGTGCATCCATTTTAGAAATATCAGTTATTTTAAACACTTCCAATGGATTATTATTAAGCAGTATAGCTTGTACTTGCGCTTTAGCTATGCGTTCCAAAAAAGAATAATTAATTTTTTTGTGAGTAACTATATAATCTATATATTCTTTTTTCAGACCCTCTACATCAACAACTCTTTCCTCACCATTGATGAGTTTGTGATACTGAGTAGAAGAAAGACGTACATCATATGCTTTTGGAAAACCGGAAGCATTTGCATTTACATGTAGTGCATTTAAAGTGTCAAATGCATATCTATTTAACAATACACCAATAGAAACATCGATGCGATTCAAAAATGCTTGCAGATGTGCTTGAGAAAAATAATCTGATTGAAAGGACTCCAAAAAGAATTTTCTCCATATTTCAATTACATTCTGCATACATGCAACATACATCTGCAATGCTCTCCATTGTTTGGAGAAATCTTCTAATTGTTTCATTTTAATCCTCTCTACATGATGATTTAGATAAAAAGGTGGCACTGTACACGTACAATGCCACCCTAACTCAATCAATAAACTACTTCATCTTTTCCTCTCGCTTCTTCTGCGATAGGTTTTTTTGAAAAAGACTCAGCGGCGGCGGCGAGATGACTCATATCAAGATCAATACCTCGAGCTTTATAGCCCTCTCGAATTTTTGCATCCAGCTCCAAGTACCTGGCGGCATGTACTGCCATTGCCTCGTCACCGGTGCTACGAGCAGCATGAATCTGCTTCATCAGTTCATCATGCCGTTCAATCGCCTTGTTACGGATGTCAGCACTTGCGGCTTCCGCCTCAATTCCCATCACAACCGTTGTGGCAATGACCTTATCACCCACTTGATCCAGTGTGTCTGCAGACGTTTCTTGGTCAGTATTTCTCTGCATCTGTTCGATATTCTGACCGAGTATATCGGCAGTTTTTTCTGCCGCAGTGAGCTTGATTACAAAAACCTCTGCAGTATCTTTCTGTACTTTCATACCTGCAAGTGAAGATTTGTTTGCTTCTACCGCCTGTGTCATAGCCATATGAGAGGTGTTGAGTTTGAGCTCCTTACCTCTCATTTCGGTCATTTTAAGCTCCATATCAGTAACAACCTCCTGTTGTTCTGCGTACTCACTGGAGCCATGATCCAGTATCTCATCAAGTGCATTTTGTTCACGTGCTAAATCACGCTCCAGCGTTTTCATTTCATCACGCAACGCATCAAGTTCACGTGCAACTTCACGTTTTTTGGTCAATGCAGAACTGAGCGCTTTTTCGGTACGGTCTACAAGAACTTCTGTGTTCTCAATTTCTTGGTTATACAGGCGTACGGTCTGCTCTGTAAATTCACGAATTAACGCGATATTTTCGGCAATGCTCGCTTTACGAATTCTGTCAGCCTTATCAACTTCAATCTGTTCTTCAACAACGGCAAGGTTGTCTTGAGCTTCTTGAAGTTTTTCTTTGGCCTTGACTAAAGCTATTTCCAGTGATTCTACATTAGCTTTTGCTTTTGCAATTTTTGCTTTTTTGCCAAATGGAAACCAAGCGTTTTCTGCATCTTTTTGATCTCGCTTTGCTTCTGCAATTTTTGCCTCAAGTTCGCCGATATGCTTTGTGGCATTTACAATAGCATCTTTAGCGAACTGACGCTTGGCTTTATCCTCTTCTGTATCCTCACGGATTACATTATATTTCATGCCGAGTTCATCGTACATGGCAAACAATTCGTTTACCAATACACCAGTCTGCTCACTTCTCTTGGCATACTCAGCACGTACTGACTTGAGATCTGCCTCAAGAATGGCACGCTGGCGCTCTGCTTCCATCATATCGGGAAGCTCCGCCAGTCCGGCGATTCTCTCAAGAATTTCGTTTTGCTTTTCCAAAAGTTTCCTGAGTGAATTACTCTGAATCGCTTTCAGTTTGTCATGCAAAACACTGATATTTGTAGCATCTTGCACAACAGCATCCTCCAGATTGATCTCTTGTTCAACCACCTCTTCAATCTGTGTTGTGGCAACAGTTGCTTCAGTCATAACTTACCTCCAAAATTTTATGAATTTTTAAATTACAAGATCGCAACCTTATTGTCACGACTTGACAATGTAGCACACAGATAATATTTTGTCAATAAAAAAGTGTTTTGATCATATGATCAAAACACTTTGACAAAAATTACTTGTCTATAATATTTGCCGTTGCAAAATACTCATTGCATGAATCGGCAATATCCGCGTGCACGTCATTCATAATTTGCTGTGCATCGGACAATTTATTAGCCTCAACATCAAACACGACTCTGAGTTCATGTCGATATTGTACACCTATGTAAACACATTGTATTAGTTTACATTCTTTGCGCTTACTGATAATTTTTCTTACCGATTGTTCACACACACGCATTTTTGCCTTATTTAAACCTACCTGCAGATAATAAGTCCTATCTGATGGATAAGAACGCATTGTGGATTTATTAATAACGACAGATTTTGCCACATAACTAAGTGGCAACGAGATACGCTCACCATTGCGCATCTCCAATATTACGCCCGAAAGACTTACCCGAATGCATGTGCCAGACACAGCATCAGAATCAAGTCCTACTTGAATAAAATCCCCAATAATAAAGCCAGTACCAATAACTGAAAAATAAGACAAGGCATTAACTTTAAACAAAAATGGCACGATAACAAAAGCCACAAAATATTTTGGGATTGGTATGTTCAAAAAATTCATCATACCAATACGCAAAACAATAAATGTAAACACAAGCGCAATCATCAATATAACAATTTTTATAAGAGATTTAACACCTGTGTGTGTTACCGCTCTCTTGCCAAATCTTTTTTGTGACCACACAACAAAATATTTATCCAAAAATTTTTGCAAATATTTTGCAATTGTCCACATAACAAACATCATTAAGACACTGACAAGTGTCTCCACCTGAAATGCAGAATATCTTGCAATCAGATAAGAAACTAAACTCAGCATTACACCGACAGTGACATAGTAAACTATTGCATGATATTTTGATACAAATTTACGTCGCTTTTTGGTGTAAAGATTACAAAAAAAACGATGTAAAAATATATTATACACCAATGCACTGATAAGAAAAATAATCGCCACCTCCCACAGTGGAACACCAAAAATATCCAATGTCCAGCTAGTTTGTACTGCCTCAGCCACTTTATCATTCATTTTACTGACTGATTTTGTCGCTGCTTCCTCTGCAGTTTTTGCCAAATCAACTACTTCAACTGACTCTGCCATTATATCCTCCTCTTAATATCAATGTATATCTTCTATTTTCAAATAACATTTATGTAAAAACTTTTACAATTAACTAACTATCCTAGCATAAGATGAAATAAAAAACAAGTGTCGTTTTTTTATAAAACGAACACTTGTATAATATTATTTTCGTTCTTTTAACCGTGAGCGAACACCTCTTTCTTTTTGTCGCTTGATTATCATATAGATAATCCATGCAACAATCATTCCACTCACAAATCCCAAAAAATGACCACGCGCAGATACACCAACTTGTGCATTAAACGTGCCATTCCATACAGTAAATCCATATAGAGATAGCGATGTGATAGACACAAATAGTGACCACCACGTACGCTCAATAAGTGCAGAAACAAACAAAAATCCCGCTTCTGCAAAACAAAAAGCACTGATTCCAATCAGCTTTTTGGTTGGATCACAAAACAACCACAGTAAACACGCTGTAATAATATACAAAAGTAATATAATAATATTACTTCTCACACGTGTAACCGTGATCATGTTTGAAAGCACAAAGAACATACACAGATTTCCATACAGATGTATATCTGTGCTATGTATAAAAGGGTGGAGTAAAATACCTTTCCAATGCGTAATATCTCGTGGATACAGCGCATACTCCGACAATATAGAATAATGCCCATGACTCATGAAATAAAAACTCATCGACATAGCCATAGCCATAATTAAATATACAGCCATTTCAACTCTTACTTGATGACTCAATTCATAACGTGAATTCATGTTTGTTTCTCCTTATCATTTATATCATATGAAATTCATCTTCTGTTACTATTTTTTGCACAATACCATAATTTAGAGCTTCCCTTGCAGACAACGTTACTTCCGATCTCATCAAATCCAAAAATACTGATCGTGATACTCTGGATTGTTCACATAAAAATGAAAGTAACCAGCTTTGTGCGTTTGCTAAATTGCGCCGCATTTCTTCAACAACTTCACGACTTTTGCCTTCCAATTCTCTTTGTTCAAAAGACAATGCATCTTCCAAATCACAAACTGTAATTGCATTATTTCCAATAATTGCTCTTACTTCATGAAAGAAAAAAGTTGCATCAGGAAGTGCATATCGTTTATGACTTAGTAAATATAACGCAATAGCTGCTGAATGAATATTCTTAGCAACACCAGTAAACCCAAATCGACGCAATGGTGGTCCTAATATGGAAAAAAATTCAAAAGTCCCTCCTGGTGAATCTATCCACACACGCTGTCTACCAATTTCACTTTTTAAATTAAATATAAGACTTTCAACTGATTCTCGTGAAATCTTACCAGTAAAAGCAATATTTCCATTCATTTCTTTCTCCTCCTCGTATTATTTATATTATTGTTAAATAACCAAAAACTTTTTACAAAGTCAACTTTAAACTTTATCACAAAACAATAAAAAAATCAAGCACTGGTTTTATTTAAAACCAGCGCTTGTTTAATACACTTTTCTGCAAATTTTATCTGTAACACACGGACCAACTGACACAATACCTATTGGCACATTCAACTCATGCTCTATAAATTGAACATATTGCCTTGTTGCTTGTGGCAAATCATCAAAATTTCGTATGTGCGAAATTTTCTCGTGCCAACCGGCATGCTCTGTTATTATCGGCGTGCACTTGTTCAACACTTTTGTACGATAACAACTTACTTCCTTTGACATATTTTCATTCTTTTTGATAGCATTGATGATTATCCGTCCATCAACACAATGATATTCAAAAAGTTGATCAAAAAATTCACCAACCTCACCATGATATTCATAAGATGTGCACACATCTATAACATCAATACCAGAGAGTCGATCAAGATTTGTCAAAGAAATATAATCGAGATTGCGTGTGCATGAAATTGCGTAGTCAGTAGCCACAAGGTCAAGCCATCCTACACGAAAATTGCCTTGCCACTGTCCTGTACCATTATGCATATCAGGAATTATTTTTCCTAATTCACAATCTTCCGTCACAAATGGTCCGGCACCATGCCGTGTCATATACGCACGTATAACTCCGACTCGTACAACATCCATGTTGTAATCATGCAATAATAATTCTGCATTGTTACTAGTTACCCTAGAGCGAGTAATGTGAGGATAAAAACCATATTTTTCATCCAACAAAACCCCTTGCGACCCTTCACACACAATTGACCGCGCGCATTGATTGAAAAAATCATTTGCCGACATCATTTTCACAATATCACTTGTTGCAAAATGATAAAATTCTTCACAAACATCTTCCACATAACCATGCTGTGTTAATTGTGTGAATAATATTTGCAATTGTTTATCATTTGGACACTGTGCAATAATTTGTTCAGCAATATCAATCTTGATATCTCTGAGAAAATGTAATTTCCTCAAAGATATTTGTTTATTTGTGAGATCTCCAATTCGCAACGCTTGCTTGCCAAGTATATTTCCATCAGAGAACGTTTCTCCAACTCCCATGCCACAACTTCCAAATCGTTTATCACCACGTGCACATTCACGCATACGATTTATGATTTTATGAAATGGCGTAGTAATTAAACACATTGGATCAATTGCTACATTTTGTAAAAAATTACATTGTAGCTTTCCTCGCAATACATTTAATTCATTTCTAAATGCAACAGGATCGATTGCCATGTAATGAGATAGAAATGTTGGAATCTGCATGCTGAGCGAAGCTGAACCAAATTGTGAAAAACAATGATGTGTGCCATTGCCCAATACAACATTGTGAGCAGCCTGTGCACCGCCACTAAACCTACAGATTGCACTTGCTCCCACATAATTAGCTATGTAGTCAACTGTTGCACCTTTACCTTCATCGCCAAACCCAAGTCCAACTACAACATATGCTTTTTGCGTCATTTATACATTCACCCCCTTCTCAATAAACCGCAAAAATTGTTTGTATACATCTATTGCTTGATTGAATGTAGTTTCACGAAAACACAAACTATCACTAAGCATAAACGTCCTATATCCAAATTTATACATCAAATACAAATCGGATAAGTCACCAATAGAAACTTCTCCACCGGATACAAACGATGTCAAAATACGAGATGCAACAATTGCATTTGGATTTTTTGCAATAATTGTGCGCAGTGCATTAAATATATTCCATTTATCCGCACCAATATTAGTGTACAAATCATCACGTGCAGCCATAAGTGTAATATCTTGATTTGCATTAATATTTTGCACAAATTGCAATCCCGTAAGTGACTCAATTTTTGCTATCACTCGTGCATCTTTGTCACGAGCACGCAAAGCATCAACATCATTTTGACCTTGAACAAAAGACAACATGTAATCATGTAATCCCAGTTCTTTAGCTGCCTCTATATATTCACAATCCTCATCAGTAAAAAATCCTTTTATACGCAGATTGTTCCCAATGATATTTATTGCCTGACCCGCACCAACAGCATGTTGTGGCGGTGGATCAACAAAAATTTTTACACCTTCAATTTCACGAATTTCAGATTTACTCCCATCACGAAATACAATAGTTGCGGGCAAATTAACGCTAACTTCATGATTGAGTTCGATATCTCCATAAGTTGGCTCCGCCCACTTTACAACACGCAATTGCCTACATTTCAAATCAATCCATAATTTCTTTTCATTCAAAAAATCAATTATACGCTCCAATGTATTTTTTGGAGTATATGGTGTGCGCACACCAGTATTGAATCGCACCATATTTACATATGGATTGATAGCTATTCTATACATTTGTGTAACATGTGGTGATGGAATTGTTGCTATTAGTTTTGTCATCTCTTTACCTCCCAAAACTCTAAAATGAATATGGAGGAGCAGTGTCTATACACAACTCCTCCATTTGTTTTTATCCGACTATAAACGACTGGTTTTACCCTTTCGTTTTTTGCCGGACCCTCTTGCGGGCAAGTTATTCGTATTAACTTTGGCAACCGCCGTTGTGTTTGCCAAATTATCCAACGCTCCCCGAGCATCGTTTTGACGAATTTGTGTCTGACCACGTCCGGCCATATCCACAATATACTCATCAAGCTCAGTGCCTTCAGAGATTGCCAGTGCACCCATCATCACATCCACAACTGCACGCGGATCATCAATGATGAGAATATTTTCTTCAGGAATAACCGAAGCCCACTGCGCTTTGATGACTTGATCATCATAACCGGAATACGCATTCGCTTCCAATGGACGTTCGTTTGGATCAAAATCAAACACTCCAACAACTACGTCGCTTCCCGTCGGAGAGGTATTACAGCCACGTCTAACCGTTTCTCTACCAATCGTGTCGGTAAATGTTTGAATTTGACCGTTCATCTCCACTTCAATGGTAAACTCTATGGGAAATTGACGATAATTATCCTCGTCATGAATAGCATAGTTTCGTGCAAAAACAGTGTATCTGCCTTTTACTGCACTACCCCGTTCCCATCTGATGTTTTCTACAGGTTTACGCGTTTCACGTCCACCGGCATTGCGATCAACATCCAATTCACCGCGTCCATTGCGAGATACTTTGTTATCATATGCGATATGTTCTGCCACGCCATCTGTTCCAAAATCTGGTTCAACTATGACGTGCAAATCCAAATCATCATACGTATCCCACAACAACGACGCACGAAAATCGACATCATCATATCGTCCACCTGCTTCATCAAGACGTTTCTTGATTTCCGCATCAATATCATCTTTTCTCTCTTCCCACGTCTTCTGCGGATAGACAAAAAAGACATGATATTTTTCTTGTAACTCTCGAAAAATCTGTTCTGTTGGAATATCAGACGGGACATCATCACCAATGTAAGCCTTAATCTGATTTTTGGAAACAACGGGATAAAATCCTTCATCTCCCAAGAAAAAGAGATACCCTTTTTTGCCACGCTTCCAACAATCAAGATCTGTCTTTCTGGCGAAATAATATGCCATGAGTTCATAAGACTCCTGACCAGTTCCGCCACCACCTTCTTCCAACCAGATTTTGCCAAGGTGTTCGTCCAGGACATTATCAGCATCAAATTGTGCTACCTGGATTGGTGCTTTATCACCACTTGTTGCATCTCCCACAGCGGCAAAGCAAATCTCTGGATCATCAACATAACCTTTCATGATAAGTTGCCCGATAAACATCGGGAGTTTACCATAGATTACTTTTGCATCATCTCCACGTGACCGCGTTACATCCATCGCAACAACAATCGGGGTTGTTTGTGGATGCTCTTCAGTATCACGACATTCACGTATCTTATTTTTGATATTCAGATCATCATGAACTCTGCGACGTGCAGTCGCAACATCTTCATCCGGACCATCATATCCTGCATACGTAAAGTTATCTCTTCCACTTGAACGTTGCCTGACACCCACATCACCATCATAAAATCCACCACCCATGATAAAACCTCCTATTATTGTGTGTTAACAAGTGTTATATTTGGAACTCCAAAAACTTTTTTGGACCCCATAACTCTACAACCAAATCATTCAGCATTGCATGCATCTCCCATGCATCTTGCGCGCGTTGCCGTGGACTCTCAAGTACAAAAAACTTGAGAAATCTCTGCAACGCAGCATCTACAGATGCAGGCATTGCATTTGTTTTTACATCACCGCCAAGCGCAAAAATCATAGTTTTCCCAATGGAATAGAGATCTGATGCCGGCAATGGTGGTTTTTTCTGCGCAACTTCCGGTGCGCTAAACTCCTCATTCAATACTTTAAATCCATCACCTGTTTGTGCCGGATTCAAAGCGCCATAACACCAATCAATAATCCATGCATTATGATCTCTTGGTCGAATCATGATATGTGATGGATCGATATTGCCATGCACACAACCTTGACTATGTGCATAACCGATCGCACTAAGTGTGCGATTCATCATCCACACGACATGTTTTTGATCAATGCCATATTTCCATCGCAAACCTTCACGAATAGAATACAAATCATAGCCATCAATGTACTTCATTATCGTTCCAAGTTGTCCATCACTGGTCTTGAAACGATCCAAAAGTACCGGAAGGTGTTTCAACTGATTTGCGGGATTATTTTTGAATAATTGCAAAATTTTAATTTCATTTTGCATTAAATCATTATCCGCGCTATCATCAACAACCTTGACAGCAATCAAGTCTTTATATGAATTGTCATCAACACTTCCAATTATCTGACCACCATACACAACACCCAAATCGCCTTCTGCAAGTGTTTTTGTAATAGTGTATGTATTCTTTCTGGTTTGAATTGTAAATGAATCACTATCTGAGACATTGGTCTGTTCTTCAGACAATGTATCTCCATACGTGCCATTGGTTAACTTTTTAATTGCTCCTTCATAATATTCAGTGAGCTTTACAAAAGCATTATTTGCCCGTGCATCGCCATTATTCCTATCAGGATGCACAACCTTTGACAACTGCCGAAAAATATTCTTGACAAGAACCTTATTCGATTCAACGCCAAAAATATCCTCTGGATGTTGCGCACACTCTATTTGTTCACATACAACATCAAGTTCTTGCATTATTTTCACCTCTTTTCATTACTTACACCCAACGTGCCTAAACTTTTGCCAATTTGCTATGCCTAAGATAATCTATACTGCTTTTATTTAATTGTTAAAGAATCAAAAAACCTTGAACTCCCAATGAGTCAAGGCTTTTTGCCGAGGTCCTTTTTGTAGAGACACATTGCAATGTGTCTCTACTTTTACTCCTCAAATTATATATAGTGTGAAACACGACTAACGCACATACTAATTCAAGGAGAAAGGATCTCGAGAAAAACCTTCCTCATCTAGAGTATTGTCGTGTTTCAAATTGTTTATAATGAACTTGTATATAAAATGCTTTGCTTCTCGTAGTGACAAGTCGCGACTTGTCACTACCCTATTATTATTTTAACTAATTTGCTGTCTAACTATCTTATATGATTTTTATAATTGACAGACTTTAGTTATTTACTTAGTGTATCTTTTACACTTCTAACTACATCCTAGCACACCTTTCAAATCGTGTCAAGTCTACACTAAGTATTTCCTGTGAATAACTTTTAAAAAAATAAAATCAGGCAGTTAAACTATCTAAATTTAACTACCTGCTATTTAATTACATTAATATGCTTATTTATATTTAATACAGATTATTAGACGTAATATAATACATTACATCATTATTGATAAGATGTCCAGTGGCTTGTCCCTTTGCAATACACTCCCGTGCCATAGTCCCGGAACCAAAAATATTAGAAATTCCAACTAGTCGCGAGTGCGGCGGCAAATCATTGCGAGACACATGATATCCAGGTCGTTGCAAAATCAAAAAATTAAGATTTTGCCAAATTTCATCACCTCTTGTCCATACACGTTGAATCTCCGAGACACCATTTTGCCCACCTTCAATTATGTCACCTCCTACAATATGCCAAATTTCACCATCCAAAAACCTATCTTCATATCTCTTTTGCAAAAGATATGTTGGAGTGTATGTGTCATAATCAATATCATAATAATCAACTTCAACACCCTCCACGTTTGATAATGCAATTTCTAACATATTTTTGCGATGTACTGGTGCAATAATATTTGCCGATGGTTTATCTGAACGCAAACCACACGGCACAACAATCAATACATCAAAAAATCGTTTCATGTATTCAATAATTTGAATGTGATGTATACAGGGAGGATTAAAACTGCCACCAAAAACACCAATTATTTTTTTCATGATCACACCTTTATTCATAAAACTTTAAAAGAACTTTTTCATTCCAAAAACATATTTATTTTAGAATGGAAATAGCATATCCAAATATAAACTTTGATACACAATTTCTGTAATTTAAAGAAATATCAAAAATATTTATATATCCAGTATGCAAAAATTATTTTGCATACTGGATTGTTTAGCAATAAACTTACTGTGCAATAATTTGAGTGGCAGACTCTACAATCACAGCTCCTGCATCTTGCATTTCATTAATGGCTTTTTCCGTACTGTCTGGAGCTATGCCACGACAAGCCCCCAGATTTAGAATTACTCTAAAACCGGCACGAAGTAACTGCAACACCGTTAATTTCACGCAAAAATCAGTAGCCAGCCCACCAACAATCACAGTATCCATGCCTTGTACTTGCATCCACTCAATAACACCAGTAGATATTTTATCCCCAAGGTCGTGGTAACATGCTCCATACGGATGCATATCTCTCTCAACACCCTTATAAATAAGAAAATCATACTCTTCCGGTTTTGGCAGACCGGCAATTAGTTCAAAACCAAATGTACCGGGTACGCCATGCATAAACCACTTTAAATCAATATTTGGGAAATTTGCAAAACGTCCCTCCAAAGGCTGAGCCAATTCTTTCAGCTCTTCCGTTTTCCAATAAGCATTTGCAGGATGAGCGTCCTTAGATGCGACTCGTTTTATTGCTTTTTTTGCACCCGCATTAAGCTCCTCAACAATGTCCTCACCACCTTCGACAGCCAATTCATCTGGACACCTGGGTGTAAAACAATACATTGCATCCACATCAAACGCTACCGTCCTTGATTTTTGTACATACACCTTTTCCATCATCACTCCTCCACTTCATAATTGATTTAACATAGATATAATTTTGTTACTTATTCATTATTAATGAACGTTTGTGTAAAGGCTACTTTTTTGTAGAGGACGGACATGTCCGTCCCCTACGCTCAAGTTTTAACTAATTTGCTGTCTAACTATCTTATATGATTTTTATAATTGACAGACTTTAGTTATTTACTTAGTGTATCTTTCACACTTCTAACTACATCCTAGCACACCTTTCAAATCGTGTCAAGTCTACACTAAGTATCTCTATGAGCAACTTCGGCAAAATAAAAACAGGAGTCATCCCAAAAGGGATATCTCCTGATGCTTTCAGTTTATATATTATATATAAAAAATTAACGAGGAACTTTTACTGTACCGATTCCTCCACAGAGCAAACAGCACTCTTCATGCTTCCCTACATGACCTGTGCCATTACATGCAACGCATGTTCTTAAGCACGTGTCAGTGCTATCTTCATCTACTGAAACCAGTTCAATTCCTGGTCCTCCGCCACACCGCTTCTCCATTCCAATGTTTTCCCAGTCATCTGACATGTTCAGCTCCATTATTTAATTAGATTTTATTCTCCTATCTTGCACTCGGTAAATCCGTTGCTCGACATCTCTCTGAGCCAAACACCAAAATGAACATCTTTCAAGTCTGGACAATATTCCAACATTCGTCGACACAATTTAGCAGAGTCTTTATCATTAAGCGTTCTGCTTTGCTTGCCAACATCAATCACAAATTCCAATGGCAATAAATTGTCGCAGAATTGTAGATGATGTTTAGGAATGATTTTAGGAATAATGGCAATATCTTTAATTGGATACTGCAAAAATTCAGCACCCAGGGCATTGCGAATCGCAAGCTTGTTACTACTACTGCGCATTACACTGGCCACATCTTCATTTGTTTCTGCAAATACTGCTGTAATGTGTGGCATTTGTTCCTCCTACTTGTTAATATTTTATCTTTCTGTTAAAAAACTACGACGCTTAAATATACTAGAAAAATCCTATTTTGTCAATATCTCGTGAAAATTATTTATCAAATCATTCCACAAATTAACGTAGTGGTCAGACATGTCTGACCACTACAAGTTTCAAACAAACCTTATTTGTGACAGTACTCAAGTGTTAAAAAATGTTTTTTAACAAAATAACAATAACCGCTTTAAAATAATTATCTTGAAGCGGTTTTTTCTATTTTTTGTTCAATTTTAAAATAGATCTTTTGAGATTTTTTCTTGCTTGTTGCTCATATCTATTTTTGAAATAACTCGTGAGAAAAATACTTGGTCGATTATTCAAAAAATTAGACAAAATTTCAGTTCTTTCTTTTCGAAATGTCAGCTCTTCTACCCAGGCATATTCTTTTCTGACATCGCTTTCATATTTATCAAACACATCTTGCGGTTGTGCAAGAATAAATAGGTCAGCATCAAGTCCAAAGGCAATATCCTCATCATGCGGATTTTGCCTATGATCGTGATAGATAATTGCTTTGGTAACTTTTTTCACCACTCTGGCATTGACACCATATTTAGACAAAAATTCTTTAGCATACTCAGCACTTTTGATATCATCACTTCTGTGGAAGTTCATCACAGCATCATGCAACATCAACTGCCACAATACACTAATCGGATCTTTGACTTGATACACAATATGATCAAAAAAAGTATATACACAAAATTTGATGTGACCATCAAGCGTATGATAATATCGTTTTGGTCTATTGTATTTAGCTACAAGCTCTCGAAATCCATTTTGATAATTACCGTTACAGCCACTATATCTCCACAATGTTTTGAATTTTTCTTCTAAATAATTCATTATACACACCTCCTTTTGTTTTATGTAGAGACGCGATTAATCGCGTCTCTACGATTTTCATTACAGATGTTTACAAAAATCAACAACTCGTTCACGCAGTTTTTCTATACTGCAATTAGTGTCAACAACTCTCAAGTTCAAGTTTTCACGCTTACAAATATCGCGTGATTCTTGCAAATCAGGAATTACGTTAGTCAATACTTTATGCTTAGATGTACCACGATTATCTAGTCTCTTATGACTAGTATCATCATCACAATTGACATAAATAATCTTATTACCAAGATACTTATACATATCTTTACCCAGTCTCAATCCATATGGCACTTCCAAAAAAATATCACTATTTCTAGGAACTTGTCTAAGACGTTTTCGCAATGAATTAAACCATTCTTTTGCAATCACTCGCGATACTTCTGCATCATTTTCAGAAACCAACTTGACCAAATCTGCATTTTTACCAAACGTACTGTGCAGAATTGGACGAATTTCTTTTGAACATTCATCTGTGTCAATCCAAATATTTTGAGGACTAGTATCAGATACCATTTTCAAAAAAGTACTTTTGCCACAACCTGGGCGACCCACAACCATAAAAACATTTCTCACATCCAACTCTCTCTCAATGAGAATCGACACGACTCCAGGCGCAACGTACGAAGCAAGTGTCTGAAAATCAAGGTTGTCAATTGCGCGTCTTGCCTTCGTGGCAGAAACTGTGACAAAATCTTCTTTTGCCCAAATGTAGAAAATCTTATCAATGCCAAATTGTTCCTTATTGATTTTCATCACATGTCGCTCATGCTCCATATCATCTTCACATCTGATTCCCCGAATCATAACAACATCCGAAAAATCAAATCTACCATGAGCTTGTGCAAATGTCACAACCTCCACATTACTCGGCAAATTATAATATTGCCACATATTTACACACTCCTCTTCACTAAACCACCGCGTCTTATCTTTTTCTTCATTGGTAGAACAAATGATTGTAACTTTTGGCAAAATTCTACTTGCTTCTTTCACAATTGCAAAATGTCCATATGTTGGTGGTGAAAAAACTCCCGGAAAAATAAATTGCCCACTCATCATTATTACCTCCTTGTAATATTAATACATCATCTATTGTTAAATAACTAAATCTACGATACACTAAAACAGTGATAAAAATCGTCAGAAATATAA
>JALWAF010000168.1:0-11108 GCA_027016355.1 Candidatus Moraniibacteriota bacterium
ACTCCACAAAACAAAAAGAAAAAAAAGTATTCATTAAATGTTTTTATAACCATACACACTATATTAATTGTAATAAATCTCTACAAACATTTAACCATACAATCACAAAAGAACCAAATAATTATATTGTTTTACGACGCATAAATAATATACCTTTACTTATTTCAAATATTATTATTTCGATAAAAGTAATAACTACTATCATCACAATGATTGACATATCAAGAGGGACTGTCCCTAAAAACTGTGAGAGTGTTGGTGCATACATTGCAATTGCTAATAAAAATATTGCTACAATTACTGAAATATTAATAAATTTATTATCAAAAATATCCAAACGAAATACATAACGTCGAAAACTTTTGATAACATATGCAAACATCAAAGAATCAAAGGCGATAAGAATAAATGTTGCTGTACGTGCAATATCTACATTATTTGTTACATCTCGTACAATCCAAAATAAAAATGTTGCTGCAAGTCCAGATACCAAGAACACAATGATTATAAACTTTCTATAATTTTTAGTGATAATTGATTCCTTTGGATTTCTTGGCGGTTCATTCATAAGTCCTTTGCTATCATATTCTGTTGTAAGTGCAATATTTGGCAAACCATCTTCCACAAGATTAATCCATAATATTTGCAAGGGCAATAATGGTAATGGCCAGCCAAACATCATAGCTACAAAAAATAAAAATAACTCCGAAAAATCATCAGCTATAAGATAAATTAAAATTCTTCTAATATTTTCATAAATAACACGACCTTGTTCAATTGCTGTTATGATCGTACTAAAACTATTATCTACTAAAACAATATCGGACACCTCTTTGGCAATATCAGTTCCGTTTCCAACACTAATCCCAACATCTGAAGCTTTTAATGCTGGTGCATCATTGATACCATCTCCTACCATAGCAACCACCTCTCCATTTGCCTGCAGTGCTCGCACTATACGAATCTTATGTTCTGGCAAAACACGTGCAAAAATTTCTGTATGCTTTACTTTTTCTTGCATTTCACTATCACTCAAATCATTCAAATCTATACCTATAGAGATATTGTGTCTTGCAACATTATGACCTAATTCAGACATAATAGAGCTAGCTGTTGAAGCATGGTCTCCTGTTATAATTATTAGACGAATTCCTGCATTTTCTGCTTTTTTGAGAGATTTTTCTACATCTATTCTCAAAGGGTCTTTAAGCGCTACATATCCCACAAGTGACATATCACTGTAACGTTCTTCCTTACTTAGTCTATTAAATGTTTCTTGTGTTAAAATACGCTCACTACAAGCTAGAACTCGCAAGCCTCTTGTTGTTAATTTTTCAAATGTTTTTTTCAAACTCTTTCCTTCTTGAGAATTAATAGGCATTTTCACGTCATTTACATCAATGTGTGTTATCCCATCAAGAATTACTTCTGGAGCACCCAACATCATAATGCGGACTTTACCATCATCTATTTGATGTACACGTACTGCATATTTTTTTTGTGATTTAAATAATTCTTGATCAATTAACTTATGTTCTCTACGAAATTTGTCAACATCAATACCAAATTGAGCACCAGCAATCAATAATGCCTTATCAGTAGGTCTACCATGTACAATTGCATTGGATAACTCTTCATTTGGATTTTCAATATAAGCATCATTTACAATTGAAGCAATTTCCAATGCTTTTCCATGCCCTATTAAATCATTGTCTATTGAACATATTTCATTAATGCAGCCATCAAAATCAAACAATTCATTTGCACCTGTAAGAATATGACTAACACGCATTTCTCCCTGTGTAAGTGTGCCTGTTTTATCAGAACAAATTGTTGTTATTGCTCCCATCGTTTCACTTGCATTCAATCTACGCACAAGCGCACGACTTTTTGCAAGTCTACGCATACCAAAAATCAATACTATCGTTATTGCTGGCAATAGTCCCTCTGGAATTGCACTGACAGTAAGAGCCGTTGAGGCTACAAAAATATCCTTTATTGATTCACCTCGTAAAATTCCAAGTGCAGAAAAAATAAGTATTGCAATAAAAACTGCTAATCCAATAGTTCTTGAAAAACTTGCGAATTTTTTCTGCAATGGTGTTTGTGGGTCTTTTTCATTTTTAACAAAATTTGAAATTTTACCAATTTCTGTATCAATTCCAGTTGCTGTAACAACATACAAACCATGACCACTCGTTACACTAGTACCCGCAAAAACCATGTTACTTTGGTCAGCAATAATTACATCATCATCTATAATATCTGTATTTTTTTTTACATCCCCCCATTCTCCCGTCAATGTCGATTCATTAACGCGCAAATCAGTTGCTTCAATCAAACGCCCGTCAGCCGTGACTCTATCCCCTGACATTAAATCGACAATATCACCGATCGAAATATTGTCTGATAATATCTTTTTTTTTCGTCCAGAACGAATTACTCGTACATATTGTTGCACACTAGAGCGCAATTTATCCAAAGACTTTTCAGCTTTGTTTTCTTGTATAAATCCTACAACAGCATTAAAAAATACAACGATCATGATAAATGAGGCGTCAATCATGTGTCCAATAAAAAAAGAAATTACTGCTGCAAATATTACAATGTATATAAGAGGATTGTTAAACTGTCTCAAGAAAAGTAATATTCTTGACATCTTTTTTGTTTTTGGTAAAACATTTTTTCCAAAAGAATTCAATCGTCCAGATGCATCAAAATCACTTAACCCATTTACCGATGTTTGTAGATGTAATAGTGCTGAACTGGATGATATCGCATAATATGCTTTAGATGTAAATTTTTTCATTTTTATTTTTTATTATAAATTCACTATGAACCTAAAACCACAACAAAATCAGTTCCATATTTTTTCGTAACTTCATCAGATTCTTCATATTTTTGTGTTCCATATTTTTGTGGCACTTCTTTTGCTATGATATCCACATCATCCTTTTTGTCACTACTATAATAAATTACGCCACCTTTGTAATCATTTTTTGCATTTCGTGCTTCAGATGTTTTATAACCACTATTAGCAAAAACTTTTGTTACATCACTAGCTGCTCCAGTTTGTGCACCGGCATTTAAAACCTGTATTGTGATTTCCCCTACAGATACATCTTTTTCATTTTGTTGATTTTTTTCTTCTTGTTTTTGTGCTGTTTTTTCTTTATCATTTTTTTCTTGACTTAAATCTTCACCGCCTTTCATTGCTAATTCCTCATCTTCCTCATTTTTATCATTAGAAATATCTTTTTTAACTTCATCTTTTTGTGTATCTTCATTTTTTTCAATAAGAGTTTGTACAGAAACATTTTTATTATTTTTTTGTTTCAAAAACCAGGTAGTGCCTCGCCATATAACAAATCCAACTAATATTATAATTAATATACTAATTACAATAAATCGAATATTTGTTTTTTTTCTTTGTAATTGTATTTCCTCAGAATATGCAGCTTCATCATCTTTCATCCATTCAATATCAATAGACTGTGTCGTTGGTTCTGCGGATGGTTTATGTAACATATTTTTTGGAGATGCATACGTAACTTTTCTAACTTTCTTTTTGTTGCTCAATGATACATCTTTTTGTTGTGCAGATTTTTCTGTTGACTGCGTTTCCGATGTATTAGTCTTCATATTGTTGACAGTTGAATTATTTGATTGTTGTATTTGTGTATTTTGATGCACCACTTGCTCTTTGGCATATTCAGGAGACTGGATATCAGACATTTGTGATGTCTCTTGTTCATCAATATTTTCATTTTTTTCACCTGGTACACTTATTGTTTCACCTGAAATTAAAATATATGGAGGATCAATATCATTAACTTTAGCAAGTTCCTTCCATGAAATGCCATATGATTGTGCAATAGATATAATGTTATCTGCATCCTTTACAACATATGAGCCTGTATATATATTTTTTTGTTTTTTATTTTTTTTACGTCCAAACATATTTTTTATATTATTTAAAATATTATGATTGTACAGCACCTTCATCCTGATTTTCATCTTGCTTATTTTGGATGTCTGATGTTGTAAGAGCTTTACTAACTTCTTTAACACGTACATTCGTAAATAAATCTTTTGCAGTTAATGTTTGTTGTTGCAAAATTAAGGGTGACTCATTAATTTGATCCACACTTGGAATAATTTCTACATCAAAATTTGTTTGAACTGAATCACTTGTAATACCTGCTCCATGTACAATATTGCCAATTGTCCACGTAACCTCATTTGTACGTTCATTAAATTTAACTTTTTCCCCACTCAAAAATTTAACATGTGTTGGAAGTGGTACTGTAACTACACCACTACCAATATCATTATTAATATTGTCGATTGTAAGTGTTACTGTATATTTTGTCTTCTCTCCAACCTTTGGAGGACGTGCACCATCTGTGTATTTAATACTGGACCCAAATATCACTTTTGCACCAACCATTTTTGTAAGAACATTACTCAAAACTGTTTTATTTTCACGTAACTCAGATGGAATATCTTCACTATCAATTGAAACAAGTGATGTAATAGAAAAATTATAATCATCTACACTATTAACTGGTAATTTTGAAAGCACTGGTATCATAAAAGATATTTCCCCAGATTCATGAGGTTTTAGTAATTGTAATTTTGGAATATCAGACGCTTTCCATTTGATTGTTTTACTATCTGAATCATAATCACCCTTATTTTCAAGATCTAATTGTGAAAAATCAAGTACTGCAGTATCAAATTTAACTGAAACAATAACTTCTCTAAGTGGCACTTCACTATTATTCATGAATTTAATAATATATTTCAATCTATCTCCTGCATACACAACATCACCATCTTTTTCTGCAATGCTCTGTTTTACAATAATTGGTGATCCTATTATACGTGGAGCATACTTTTCACTTGCATATGTAACATATTCAGTACTACTTTCTTGTGTACCCACTTCCATATTAAACAGTTGAGCTGTACCTATTGCAGCATCTAGACCTCCTCGCAAATGGATAATTTGTTCACTTTGTGGCGCAATTGCACCAATAAGCCACACTTTACCATTTGTAGGAGAAGGTGTCGCATCAGACATCGAAAAGCTTTCCGGTGTTTTAATTGTTAACTTTAAATTAGATACTGCATCATTGCTAGTATTTTTTACAATAATTGCTATGTCAATTAAATTGCCACTAACAATTTCGGGTGGCGCTTGAACATCTATTGAAATTGGTGAAGATGTAATAGTTGTTGCTCCTCGTGCCTCTGCTTCATACCGCGTACTTGTGCGATCTGGGATATACCGCAGTGTTCCAGATATATCATCTACGGAATCGACTGGACCCACAAAATGTCCTGCCAACACGACGGAATTTTTACTATGTCCTTTAATTTTGCCTATTGTAATAATTCCTTGACTATCACTTATACGTTTGAAATTTTCTTGATTTTGTGCTGGTATAAAATAATCCCCAAATTGCACTATAATTTGAGCATCATTGAGACTAGCTCTATTGTGATTGTTATATATAAACTTAATTTCAGTTAAAGTATTACTTCCAATATTATCTGGCATTTCCATAGCAAGTGTTACACGTTCACTAGCAAAAAATCTTCCTTGAAAGTAAACAAAAGAAGCTGTTACAAGAGCAATAAATGCTATTGCGAATATGACAATCCCCCCGATTGTAATAGCCTTTAATCGCGTGCCAAACATTTTATCTTTTATTTTTTGCCACGTTCCATCTTCTATTTCATCAGGTTTTTTAGATTTCCAAACATCATATACTGTTTTGTCATGTTGTCTATGCGTTAGTGGCGAATCTTTTCTTTGAAGATCATTTTCAAGCTTTTCAATTGGCATATTTTTATATTTATCATTCAATAAAGAATAAGCTCTTTCATTATAACAGATTTTTGCATTAGCGCATAACCCATTTTTCTATATTATACACGATATTTTGCAATTGTTTATGTACATCTTCATGTATAATAACTTTTGATAATGCTTTTAAGTTATTACTTTTGATAACGCGAAGTGCTTTCAATGTATCTGGATCAATATAACAAAAATACTCATCACATGAACAAGTTGCACAAAGTATTCCTCCACTAGAAACACTAAAACCATTTTTTATTTCATTAATTTTACCCCTACATATAGAACATTTATGCGTATGAAAATCATAGCCTTGCAAACAAAATAGTTTAATCAAAAATGCATGTGTAAACCACTTTAAATCTGTATTGTATTTTTTGAAATTCTGTTTTTGAGCTAATTTGTTCATTCCTTCTAAATATGCAATAAACAACACAAAAACATGTTCATCACATTCATTTTCATCCATAATTGACAAAAATATCGTACGCACATTATCTACACACTCAAGCGCTTCAAGGTTTTCATGTAAAGAAACAAAATAATCCTCAGCGACAGCTCCCGCGAGTGTGCCACGACCATAATTTTGAGCAATTGTGATGTGTGATAATACAAAATCCTCCACTTGCATAGCAAGCTTTGCTTTTCCCCTGCGCACAGATCGTGCTGGCACACGAATTAGTCCCTTTTCCAATGTATAAAATGTGTATAATCGATCAGCTTCACTTATATCAATTTTATCCAACGCAATTGCATGATAATTATGTTTCATATCTTTATTGTACTAAAAAAAATGTCAGTTGTCTTGTTTAGACAACTGACAAATGATTATAAAGTAATATAATTTATTCCATAGTCACTACACTACATTCATAATGTTTTTTACTTTTATCACACACAATTTTATCAATTTCCTCCAATTAAACGCTGCTTTAATTGTTCATATTGTGCTAATGGTGTAAGTTTATATTTTTTTGGAGTTTTTTCTGTAAAAATGATCTCACACTTCGTGCAATGCATTTGATCTTCCCCAGAATCATCACGTTGCAAATATGTCTGTATAAAACTTCTTTTGTGACACTTTGGACATTTGATGGGTAACCGCGGAAAACTCATCACACTCAAAAAATTCCATATGCGTTTACGTAACCAACTGCCTTCCTCAAAGAACATAGAATTACACCCCCCCCATAGTACTATATAATAAGCCTCTCAATAGAGATTTAATAAAAGCATCGTAAATTTACGATGCTTTTATTATATGTCTCTTTACAAAAATATGCAAAAACTTATTTCCTCAGTGTAATAACAATATTCTCCTCATCAATTTTATATTCTTCTTCCATATCATTATCCTGTAATTTCTCATTCTTGAGCTCATCTGCTAGCACCTCATGTGCAATCATTTCTTGATATGCATCAAACACTTCTGCAAATCCATGCAACCCAACACAAATACGATCATCAATTGCATAATCAGCTTTCTTGCGCATTTGTTGAATATGACGAATAATTTCACGAGCTTGTCCCTCTAACTTCAAATCATTCGTCAATTCTATATCAAGCTCAAGTTGCACGCCGTTAATTTCACCCATATTTTTAGCTTGTTCATCAAACACAAAATCACTAAATGCAACATATTTAATATTTAATTCATCTTTGATTATTTCAATAAATTCATCAGTAATTTTTAATCCTTCATTCTTAATTTTTAATTCTTGAAGTGGCTGACGTACTTTAATCTGCGTTCGAGCTCGCAACTTTAACCCTTCACTAATAATATTTCGCACAGATTGCATTTGCTCATTTAATTCTGTATCAATGTATTCTTGATCACCTTTTGGAAAATCTTCCAAATGTACAGACTCTTTACCAGTTAAATTTTTATAAATTTCATCAGCCAAAAACGGTGCAAATGGCGCAATTGTCTTTGACAACTCTATCAATACGTAATGCAAAGTTGCATAAGCTTCATTTTTATCATCATCATCCTCACTCTTCCAAAATCTCTTTCTACTACGACGAATATACCAATTGGACAAATTATCAATAAATGGTGCAAATTTTCTAGTTGCTTGCATCAAGCGATAATTTTCCATTTCCTCATTTACATCAGTAATTAGTTGATGCAGTTCAGAAATAAGCCATTTATCCAAAAGATTGCTTACTTTTGGCACATCTTTATAATTTGCTTTCCACCCATCTACATTTGCATACATCACAAAAAAACTATAACTCTGCCACAGCATCCGAAAAGTCCCTCGAGCAATCTCTGCTAGGTCTTTTTCACTAAAATTCAAATCATTGGCGTTGACCACCGGTGATTGCGCCAGATAAAACCGCAAAGGGTCGGCACCATATTTATTAACCATCTCCATTGGATCAGGATAATTTTGCAATTTTTTAGACATCTTTTGCCCATCTTCTGCTAAAACAATTCCATTAACAATCACATTTTTAAATGCCTTTTTATTAAAAATCCCACCAGCAATGACATGCAGATAATAAAACCAAGCTCTAGTTTGGTCAATTCCCTCGGCAATAAAATCTGCCGGAAAACTTTTTTCAAACGATTCCTTATTGTCAAAAGGATAATGAGCCTGACCATAGGGCATAGAGCCACTGTCAAACCAGGTGTCCAAAACATCTGGCACCCGCTTCATTGTCCCCTCACAACTTTCGCATTTGAAAGTAACTTTATCAACAATATGTTTATGTAAATCATCAACTTCCACGCCACTGGCATCTTTAAGTTCTGCCACCGAACCAAAAACTTTTTTCTCTCCACACTTATCACAAACCCAAATCGGCATCACACTTGCCCAAAATCTTTGCCGAGAAATTGACCAATCCCGGGCGCCTTCTAGCCAATTACCAAAACGACCCTCTTTAATATGTTTTGGCGTCCAATTAACATCTTTGGCGTTTTCCAAAAGTTGCTCCTTAATTTTAGTCACTGCCACAAACCAACTTCCGGTTGCGTAATTAAGAAGAGCAGTGTCACAGCGCCAACAGTGCGGATAACTATGATTGTATTTTTTTGAATCGAATAATAAATTTCTACTTTCCAAATCTTTTTTTACGGCAAGGTCAATTTCTCTAATCTCATCAACCTTATTTTTTGCACGTACTTTAAGATCCGCCCCGCCAAGAGATCCCCCAACCTCTTTATGCATAATACCATCCATACTAACATGTTGTACAAAGGGCAATTTTTTCTTTTTACCCAAATTCATATCATCTTCCCCAAACGCCGGAGCGATATGTACTACCCCAGTTCCTTCGTCAGTTGTTACAAAGTCAGCATCATAAACCTGCCATCCATTTTTTCCATTTTCCAGTTTTTCATCATTAGCGTAAATATCCCATAACGGTTTATATTTCAAACCAACTAAACTTAGTCCAGTAAATTCCATATAATTATTTGTGCTAACATAATGAGCCTCGCCACTCATCGAAGAGCTCCATCCTCCTTGCACTCCTTCAAATTCCCATATCTTATCAGTTAGAGCACTTTTTTGACCCTCAGCATAACCAAAAGTGCCTAATTTTCTAGTTATATACTCGTAAGAAGCAATATAGGTTTCACCGACCTTAAAGATGTCCCAATCACTTTTTGAAACACTGAATTTAACATATTTAGTATTTTCATTTATTGCCAAAGCAACATTTCCCGGAAGTGTCCATGGAGTCGTTGTCCACGCTAAAACATATGTGTTTTTTTCAACTTCCTCCCCGTTTATTTTTTGTCCTTCTTCTAGCTCGAACTTAGCTATTACCGACAAATCTTTCACGTCTTTATATCCTTCACTTACTTCCGACTGAGAAAGAGTGGTTTCGCAACGAGGACAAACATGCATTGAGCGGTAATTGTAATAAATCAAATCCTTGTCCCACAGTTGTTTAAAAGTCCACCAAACACTTTCCATAAAATCTCGATCCATAGTACGATAAGAATCTTTCATATCTGCCCAGCGACCAAGTCGAGGAATAATTTTTTCCCACTCATCAGCATACTCTAAAACCTTAGAGCGACACATTTCATTAAATTTATCTACACCCAACTCCTCAATCTCCTTTTTAGTACGACTTCCCATTTCCTTCTCCACAATATTTTCAATAGGCAAACCGTGACAGTCCCAGCCCCATTTTCGTGGAATATATTTTCCCTTCATCGTCCAATAACGAGGAATTATATCTTTCATCAATGAACCAACGATATGCCCATAGTGTGGCAAACCAGTAGCAAAAGGAGGTCCGTCATAAAAGCTATATAAATTACTGCCATCATCTGTTTTTCTATTTTCCAATGTTTTTTTAAAAATATCATTTTCTTCCCAGAATTTTAAGACATTTTCTTCAACTTCTGGAAGTTTAATCCTAGAATCAACTTCTTTAAAATATGCATTTTTTTCTTTTGACATAGCTTTATAATTTTAAGTTTTAAATTTAAAAAAATCCTTAAACAAAATCTGCTCAAGGACGTCTATAAACGTGGTACCACCTTAATTTAATATTGATAATAAAAATCAATATCCTTAATTCCAGCTATTACAGGCTTACCTGGCGCGTTCTAATCATTTGCATTTATACAAACTTTCTTCGCACATCCTATTATTGATGAAAATAATTTCAGTGGCGATATCCACCGTCAAAGGACTTTATATTTTTCGTATTTATAGATTACATTAAAAATACCTTTTATGCAACCATTTTTTTATAAATATCTAGAGTTTCCTTTGCAGTCTTTTGCCAATCAAAATCATGAGCACGTCTCAATCCTTTTTGTCGAAAATCATCACGCATATCTTCATCATTGGCAAATTCAATCATCGCTTGTGCAATTTCTTTTGTATCAATAGGATTAACTAATTTTGCAGCACCATTAGCAATTTCTGGTGCTGATCCAGCATTAGTAACAATTGCTGGTGTTCCTGTTGCAAATGCTTCCAAAATTGTTGTACCAAATCCTTCATATAGTGATGGTAATACAAAAAATTCTGCGTTTTTAAAAATCGGAACTAATTCATCACCAATAACATACCCACTAAATTTTACATCTCTTACTAATTGCAAATCTTTGACCATATGTTTAATATCACCCGCAAGCCAACCAGGTTTCCCCGCAATTAACATTTGATAATCACATAATTCACGCCTGCTCTTTTTAATGCGAGATTCTTTAAATATTGAAAATGCATGTAAAAGTCGAGTTACATTTTTTGATGGTTCGATAGTT
>JALWAF010000168.1:11118-18732 GCA_027016355.1 Candidatus Moraniibacteriota bacterium
AATATATTTTTTTGTAATACCAAATTTTTTTGATATATTTTTCCCGTTACAAAATTTACTTTCAATAAAAAATCTCTTATCCAATCCAGAATACACCACATCAACCATATTTGGAGCTTTATTATAAATATCCATTACATCATCTGCAATTGTGCGAGATACAGCAATTATATGGTCTGCTTTTTTTATCATAAATCGCTTGATTGTTTTGGCCTGCAAGCGTGCAACTTTTTTGTAACTTTCTGGTGTTTTTAATACACCCAAGTCATGAACTGTCAAAACTACACGACCACGATAAGTTGCGGGTATTTGTACTTCCGTTGATGTTACATGTAATACATCTAAATTTTCACGGGAAAGAATTGCTGAAGCTAATATTTCATTATATGCCCCTGGCAAATATTTCTTATAATCTGAAAATGGATAAAATACAATTTTTACATTCTTCTTTGTGAATTTACGTACATCTTTTTGTCGAACACTTGCATCAAAAAAAATTACATACTCATTCTCATGATCGCTTTCAAGTAAATAACGAATAAGTTGGTATGTGTAATGTCCTACACCGATTGATTCACCTTTATGTGGATTTAAAATTTTTCGTGCATCAATTCCTATTCGCATATTTTTACAAATCAAAAATTACATTTGTTCTGGAGTACGAATACCTAAGAGGCTTGTACCATTTTTTATTACCTGAGCCACTGCAACTGTCACTGCTGTACGGTAGGCTGAACGCTCTGGATTATTTGTATCAACAATTTTATTTTTTGAATAATAAGAATTGTATGTGTGTGCAAGTTCCAAAAGATAATTTGCAATGTGGTGTGGCGCATACTCTTTTTCAGCTCGCTCTACAGTATCCCCAAATTGTGCAAGAATTTTCTCAATATTAACACTTTGGTTACACGCATTTTCAAATGATATTTCAATGTTATTTTCCTTTGCCTTTGTTTTCACAGACTGACATCTCGCATATGTATATTGCAAATATGGTCCAGAATCTCCATCAAAAGACAATGCTATATCCGCATCATACACAATGTTTTTACCTGCATGTTGTTTAAGAATGCTAAATTTAATACCAGCTACAGCAATTGCATTTATTGTATCTTGTACTACATCATCCTTAGCTCTCTCACTCATTTTTTCCATTGCAACTTTCTGTGCATCTTCAATAAGAGATTCTCCTGTTATCACATTACCACTACGTGACGACATTTTCCCAGATGCTAATTGCATCATGCCATGAGACACATGTCTAATCTTACCTACAAAAGATGGGTCAACGAGTTCTAATGCTTTTTGTACAACCTTAAAATATTCTTCTTGTTCAACTGCTGTTGTAATTACATATATATCCGATGGAGACCTTTTCTTTTTCAACATTGCAAGACCTAGCTCCTTTGCTTCATATGTTGGCAAGCCCTCTGCTGTTATAAATACTCGCTTGTGCAAACCATATTTTTCACCATCAAAAATAATAGCACCATCACTTTCTTCAAAAATATCACCTATGTGTTCACGTACAATTTTTTCACCTATTTGCCATGTTTCACTCTCAAAATAATACTGGTCAAATTTTGTGCCAAGTATCTCATAAATTTCTTCAAAACGCTCAAGTGTTTTGGTACGTCCTATTTCATATATCTTCATCAATTCTGAATCGCTCTTAGCATATACTGCCGCATTTATTACATTAATTTCTTTTTTTGCATTCTCATCATCTTCTGATGCTGCATGACCATAAGCATAAGCTTCTCCAATTTTATTAATATCCGTTGGCTCAAAGTTTAACTTATTAAGACCCCACAAAGCTTTAGCAACATGTGGTCCAACATCACCTTGATAATTTGCTCGCACAACCTTTGCACCAGAAAATGCAATAATACGTGACAGTGACTCCCCAATTGTATTACTCATGAGATGTCCTATATGAAATGGTTTAAATGGATTTGGTTGTGTGTATTCAATTGTGACTACCTTCCCTTTCAATTTATCATTACTGCCATATTTATCTCTGTTGTCAACTATATTTTTTAATTCTTGTGTAAATACACTTCTGTCAAATATAAAATTAATATAACCAGGTTGTGCTACCTCAATATTTGATAATTGTGGAGTATCAAAATTATCCAAAACACTAACAAGCTCCTGTGCAATATCAAAAGGTGATTTTTTCAATTCTTTTGCTAATATAAATGCAATGTTTGTAGTCCAATCGCCATGAGAATACTCTTTTGGACGTTCCACAACAACATCAGGCACTACAAATTTACTCCACACACTATCATTTTGAAGTTTTGTAATTCCATCAACAATCAATTGTTCTATTATCTGTTTCATAATTCATATATTTAACATCTTTACCTTATCATGTAAAAAATAATTAATCAATCAAAAGACGGGCATAGAGCCCGTCAATATACAATTTATTTAAGATGTTATTGTAAATCTTTTAGTTGCTCTATTAATTTCTTTTCTTTTCGTGACAGTTTTGTTGGCACATCTACAATTACTTCAACGAGATGATCACCGCGACCAATACCTCGTAATTTTGGTATACCTTTACCACGTATTTTATAAATTTCTCCTGATTGTGTGCCTGCTGGAATTTTCATTTTGACCATGCCATCAACTGTTTCAATGTCGATTTTATCTCCCAGTGCAGCTTGGGCAAAACTTATATGAGATGTTGTACGAATATCATATCCATCACGTACAAAACGACTATCTGGCTTAATATGTACAGTAACAATTAAATCACCTGCTGGTGCACCGCCTTGACCAACTTCACCCTTACCTGCAATTGCAATTGATTGACCATCATTGATACCAGCTGGTATATCAATTGATTCTCTTACTTCTTCCTTATACTGACCAGCACCTTTGCATTTAGAACATTTTTTATCAAATGTTTTGCCTTTTCCACCACAATCATCACATACAACTTGTTGCGCAATTGTACCAAGAATTGTTTGCATTGTTTTTTGTACATGTCCACTACCACCACACGTTTTGCAAGTTTCTTCTTTTGCACCAGGCTCACCACCAGTACCATTACAATGACTACACTCTACTGATTTATATACAGAAATTTCTTTGATTGTTCCCTTAATCACTTCAGAAAAATCAATTTCTATATCTACTTGTATATCACGTCCACGTCTACCACCTCGTCTACCACCACCAAACATTTCAGAAAAAATGTCTTCTGCGCCACCACCGCCAAAATTAAACTCAAATCCTTGCCCTCCTGCACCTTGTTGAAAATTAGAAAAATCAAAACCTCCAAAACCTCCGCCAGATGTACCTGATCCACCAGTAGCACCATTAAATGTTTGACCAAACTGATCATATTGTGCTCGTTTTGTGCTATCAGACAATGTTTGATAAGCCTCATTCACTTCTTTAAACTTTGCTTCATCACCACCATCTTTATCTGGATGATATTTATGTGCCATCTTGCGATATGCTTTTTTGATTTCTGCATCAGATGCATCCTTTGATACACCTAAAATTTCATAAAAGTTTTTTGACATATTTTTATAATCTTAATTACCAATACTTATATTATCATAAAAAGCAAAAATTAGCAATCTCCCATTGAGAGTGCTAATTTTTTATATTTTCATTAAAAAATAATATCCTTATCTACAAATCCATCTTTTACATTAACATCTATTTGTCGCTCCTTCTCTTCACCTCCAATTAACTGTCCCCTTACTTTCATTTTATATTGCCCATTATTTGCAAGCATATAATATCTCCCAATTACATCAGTTACAGCAAATGTATTTTTTTTACCTGTATTATCGTATAAATTTACAACTGCAAATGGTACAGGTTTTTTATCATCTGTTGTTACAGTACCATGATCTTTTTTCTTGAAAAAATAAATTACAATAAAAAATATGCAGTTGATAATTACAAGTATAATATTAAATATTGATGGATAAAAAAATGTTATCAATATAGTCGCTATAAATCCAATAAAATACAAAGATGTAAATAAATATTTTTTAACCAATGACCATGTACTTGTATATGCCATAACTTTTCTATTGGCATACTCCTTCCAATCAATTGATGTAGATTTCAATGCAATATTTACCCTCAAAACTTCATCACCTATGGTGTTTATTTCATCACCTGTATACAACATACCATACACACTATCCTCATCACTATCCGTAAACGCTTTATAATTTTTTTTGTAAGCATCAAGTCTATATGTTCCTTCGCCAGCAAGAAAACCAAATCTACCATCTTTATCTGAATATGTTGTCTCCAATTCTTTCATACTGCTATCAAAAAGAGTAACTTTTGCTGCTGCTATTGGTCTTTTTGTATCAATGTCAAAAACAATTCCCCACCGCTTTTGTTTTTTACGTTTTATAAATACACCAAAAAAATTAAGAAGCATTAAATCTTGTATTGCTGTTGGAGTTGTTGCAAAAAACGGCACCGCTGTTCCTGCAGCGACCACTACAGCTCCAGCTGTGACACCAACTGCACCAACTATCTGAATTGGTTTCTTATGTTTTGTTATGGTTTCTGTTATGGTTGTTGTCGTTATTTTTGTTGTTGTCGTAACTATATCAGTCGTTATATCATCAATAATTTGTGAGTTTATAAGTTTTGTATTATTATCAACTTTTGGTCGTAAATGATCATCTCCGGTATCTGGAATATTGTCTATAATATAATACCCATATGTTATAAACGGCAAAAACAACATGAAAACACTAAGTGATAAAATATACTTTACTACAATATTTTTACTTTGTGATTTCATAAATAATTTAACTATAATCTTCATATTATGAACTAATACAACAATTCTTTATGAAAAAATTATTATATTGTATCAGTATCCCCAGCTGTATCATCACCTTGTATTGTATCCTCATCTTGCATTTCCTGTGAATTTTCATCTTCTAGATCATTATTTTTGATTGTTTTATCCTCTAAAATAAACCAATCAAATGATATTGGTTCTGTCACAGTATTTGCAACTGTTACATGAAAACCATTACCCTCGTCAATACCAGATATTGACATAGTTTGTGTAAAAACTCCTCCCTTTGGTGTTACAAATATTTTACTATTATTTTTTACAGCTTTAGTTGGCACAAACACATCAAGTGTGCCCTCAGCAATCACATTCTCACCAACAATTGCGTTGTCTTCATTACCCGTAATTACAATATTTTTCGTCTCAAGTTGTCCAACTGTCATGATTCCTTCCAGTGTTAAATCACCAGCATCATTTGTATAAAGTAATTTATCTTCATCTAACGCAACTAATATATTTGTCATATTTTGCTGCAATTCATCTATCGCACTTACATCAGACTGTAATTTATCTATTTTAGTTTTTAATGACTGTATGAGATTTGATTGTTCATTCGCATCTTTTTGCACTAATAAAATATCATCTTGTATTGTGCCTCCATCAACTATTGTTGAACTCAATAAATCAGATACGGTTGCCAACTGAGTATCAACTGAATTTTGTAATTGTGTCAAGGTTTGGACATTGACATCTGTTTTAAGAACATTGGATTGGATAGTGGTGTTTTGTTCTTGGATAGCTTTAATTGTTACAGGGATAAGTTTATCATAGTCTATTCCCCATAATTCTTTTGTCTCATCTTGAGGTTTATTCACTGCTTCTGGAATAATATTGTATAACTCTTGGGCAATAAAACCTAAACTTTGACTGCCACCGTCTAATATTAGATTTCCATTATCATCCCAGTGAGATGAATTATGGATATATTGTTTTGGTTGTAATTGTAATAGTTCACTTAAACCATAACCGAGAGTTTCTTGATTTGTTTTTACCCTGGTATCAGAATAAGTCGTCCAAGCATTGGCACGCCCTTGTCCATCAGCTGAAGCGGTGTTTGGGAGGGTAAGGCGGTAGGTTGGATCTACCAATCCCATACCAACATTTGCTCCCTTTATGGTTAATGGTCTATCGGTTGTCCATGTATTACCGGATCCTCCATTCCATAGAAAATATAGTCTCCCTGAAGCATTGTGCATCCAATACATATCCCCATCATCACTATCCAACAATGCCAATTGTGCCGCTGTTCCGGTAATGCGTGTTTCTGTGCTAGTAATAGTACCTGAACTTATCTCTAATTTTGCATCCGGGGTTGTTGTTCCAATACCAACATTTCCGGCTTTTGAAATATACATATCAATATGTTGATGACCAATTACATCAACACTGTCATCAACTCCAGCAGAAATATAGGCCGCGCCATCCAATGCCCCAAAATCAACTGTATCGGAAGTATCAGAAGTATCCATATTTCTAATACGCAAAGCTCGTGCCCAGCCACCGGTTGTATCCGTATCAATCCCTATTCCATAATCATATGTTCGTACATTTGTCATACTACTAACAGCAATGTCTAACCTATGTGATGGTGTGCTTGTCCCAATTCCCACATCACCACCAACGGTTGTTACCAAAGAATGATTGCCTGTTCTATCAATAACGTCTAAAGCTAACTTAGAAGCCTCTGAGTTATCACGTGTGTTACTGTTAATAACCAATCCATTACCACTGCCATTTAAACTGGCGTTAACATACATCGTACCAAAATTATCTGTGCTGGCATTATTTACAACTAATCCATAATTTGGATCCGTTGTTGTGCCAATACCAATATTACCTGATTTATATACACCAAAAACTTTTTTGATGCTTGGAGCAACAGGAGCACATTGTTGGTTTAAAGTTCCTCCGGAATTGGTAGTGGTTGGGCCGTTGTTGGTTGTGTTGAGTGAATTGATAGTGGTTGGGCCGTTGTTGGTTGTGTTGAGTGAATTGATAGTGGTTGGGCCGTTGTTAATAGTTGGACTGGAACAGGAGCCGGACAATTCTCCGGAGGCGGTTAGTTTGACGATGTACATATCATTATTTCCTGCGCCGGAGCTGTCATTTGAATACCCGACCATAGCATAACCACCGTCGGAGGTTTGGATAATGGAGTTGGCATAATCACTATTCGTCCCTCCTAATAAAAGAGTACCGTTAGTGCCGAAGGAAGTGTCCAGAGAACCGGAGGCGGTTAATTTGACGATGTACATATCAGTACTTCCCGCGCCGGAGCTATCATTTGACCACCCAGCGATGGTATAGCCACCGTCGGAGGTTTGGATAATGGAGTTGGCCTCATCATAATCCACCCCTCCCAACAAAAGAGTGCCGTTGGTGCCGAAGGAAGTGTCCAGAGAGCCGGAGGCGGTTAATTTGACGATGTACATATCAGTATTTCCTGCACTAGAGCTATCATATGAATACCCGACCATAGCATAACCACCGTCGGAGGTTTGGATAATGGAATTGGCTTCATCACTATTTGCCCCTCCCAATAAAAGAGTACCGTTAGTGCCGAAGGAAGTGTCCAGAGAGCCGGAGGCGGTTAATTTGACGATGTACATATCACGATTTCCCGCGCCGGAGCTATCATTTGACCACCCGGCGATGGTATAGCCACCGTCGGAGGTTTGGATAATGGAGTTGGCCTCATCATAATCCACCCCTCCCAACAAAAGAGTACCGTTGGTGCCGAAGGAAGTGTCCAGAGA
>JALWAF010000169.1 GCA_027016355.1 Candidatus Moraniibacteriota bacterium
GGTTTGGACTCTTACTAATTATAATTCAACAAAAAAAGAATCCAAGCAAAAAGATGCCTTACAACTTCAGTTAGATGCAAAAGAGAAAAAAACAGATGAATCGTCTTCAGAACAAAAGTCAACTAATTTGGTACCCACAATTTCAATAACAGAATTAAACAAAAAATTACTTACAGATGATACACTTATAATTGTAGATACGCGTTCAGTTGAAGCATTTAATGCGGGACATATAAAAAATAGCTTGCATATAAGTGAATTTGATACATCTCGTCAACATCGCACAATTGTTTTCATTACAGCAACAGGTAATGAAGAAGAAATAATTGAATATTATCGTGCTACTTCCGACACAAATAAAGTATTTAATCTTGCTGGAGGTTTTGTCGCATGGAAAAAATCTGGTGCTAGTATAATAACTTCAAATATAAAACACACATTTGAAAATCAGGCCAAAATTCAACTTATTGAACCACGTGATTTAAATAAACTTTTGACTAGTGACACAAATGATAAATTTGTAGTTATTGATACACGCAGAGTCGGCAATTATCAAAAAGGACATATAAAAAGTGCTATAAATATCCCATTTGTTGAAATGGAACGTCGGTATAAGGAAATTCCTATTGCAAAGAAAATATATGTATATGGTTCAGATGAAGAAATGAGTTTTGATGCTGGAGTACTTCTATACGATTTAGGATTTATTGGAACCAAAACGGTAAATGGAGGTTTTGCTGCATGGGAAAAATATAAATATCCTGTTACAAAGTAAAAAGACCACTTCGATTAATTTATCAAAGTGATCTTTAGATTCTTCTTTTTATGACATTAAGAGCGTTGAAATCTTTGAGTAAAGCTCTCTTGTACCATTAACTATATCTTCTGGCAAGGTTGGTGGCGGATAAGTTTTATTCCAACTTAGTTGAGATAAATAATTTCTGAGGAATTGTTTATCAAAACTTGGTGGAGTAATCCCTAGCCTTACCTTATCAGCAGGCCAAAATCTTGATGAATCTGGAGTTAAAATTTCATCCACCAAATAAATTTTTCCGGCATTTTCATCATATGCAAACTCAAATTTAGTATCTGCGATGATAACACCTCGCTTAGCAGCATACTCAATAGCTCTTGAAAAAATTTTACTTCCTACATCATATATTTTTTCAAGAACTTCTTCTCCTACTATTTTTTGTGCATTAACAAGAGATACGTTTTCATCATGTAAACCTAAATCTGCTTTTGTGCTAGGCGTGAATAATGGAGGTGTAAATTCGTAATTTTCCTGCAAATTAGTCGGAAATTTAAATCCGCACACCTCCTTAAATGAAACATATCTAGATTCTGTTCGTTGTACTGTCGCTCTTTTGTAAGCATTCCAATACGAACCGGTCAATCTACTTCGAAAAATACATTCAATTGGAAGGACATTTAACTTCTTAACCAACATGCTACGCCCTACCAAATATTTTGCATACAGTTGGCAACTTTCTGGATATTCACTTACATCCGCAGTAACCAAATGATTTGGCACAATATCAGACATCATGTCAAACCAAAGCAATGACAATTGGGTAAGTGTGTACCCCTTGTCGGGCACTCCCTCTCTCATTATCACATCATAAGCAGAAATTCTATCAGTGATCACAAAGAGTAAAAGATTTTCGTTTTCAGGAATTTCATAAATATCCCTGACTTTACCACTATTATACAGTGGCAACTTAATTATGTCCGTTGAATCCAATAAACATTCA
>JALWAF010000170.1:0-2907 GCA_027016355.1 Candidatus Moraniibacteriota bacterium
AATCAAAATAGTGCGACTATAAAAATTCCAATTATAATAAAAGAAATAAATACTTTCAATGCTACTCCAAATACAAAGCCCAATATTGTACCAATTCCAGCTTTTATTGCTGGATGTGTTTTTCTGTATTTTAAATATTCTCCAATAAATGCTCCGATAAATGCTCCGATAAATATCCCAAATATACTAGAAATCATAAAACCTACAATACTTCCTATTAATGCACCCAAAACCCCTACCCAACTTGCTCCATAGGCTTTTGCTCCAAATATACCTGCAACAAAATCAAGTACCGTACCAATAACCATAAAAATACCTGTAATTATAATAATGGTTATTGTAACTTTTTCAAAATCTGTCAAAATAGCATACAATAAAATGCCACTCCATATAACTGGTAAACTAGGAATCACAGGCAAAACAATTCCAGCCAGTCCTACCAAAAAAAATACTATTACCATTATTATTAATAAAATCTCTATCATAAAATTAAAATAAATCATAATTTAACCATATAATACACATTACACCAAAAAAAACGTTTTTTGTCTATATTGACTACACTTCTAATGATTGTACAATTAGAGAGTAATTTCGTTGTTCACTCCTTAAGTGAACGGCTTCAACGTAAGCTTTTAACAATTTAAAACTAGAAAGGAAGGTGAAAATATGACTGAAGAAAATAGTATGTCAAACTGGTTTCAAGACAATCTTCGTATCATCATTAGTATTGGTATTGTTGTCCTACTTATTTTTGCAATATACTCTTACTCTAAACGTAATTCTCGCACAGATGTTGTTGTAGATGATTCTCAAATCGAAGAGGTGGCTATGACATCTCAAGATAACGATAATTCAGATATTAATGAAATAATTGATGAAATTAAAGATGAGGAAGTAGAAAAAACAAATACTGCATTAACAGATGAAGCTGCTGAACAAAATGAATCAAAAGAAAATGTTGAAAATCACACTGAGGAAGAGACTCAACAAGCAATTCAAGAAAAGAAAGATGTTGAAAAAGCAAAAGTTGAAAAAACTACTGTAGAACAAAACCAACAATCTGCAAAAGATGTTGTGAAAGAAGTCATTGAATCACGTTCCAGGCAAAAAGAAGGCGTAATCGTTGTAGTTGCAGTCCCAGGAGACTCTAAAACAACAATGGCACGTAAAGCCGCTGCAGAATATATAAAAGCAAATAATATTACTGGACTAACACCAGCTCATAAAATTTATATTGAAGACTATATTCAAAAAGCGACTAATGCAACTGGCATTCATTCTGGAACAGAACTAGATTTTTCTAATACACTAATTAATTCTGCTATAGAACAATCTAGAACTCTTACAAGTGCTCAATTGAATAATCTAAACAAATACGCACAAAAAGTTCCAAATCTTTGAAAAAAGTATTTGTAACAAAATATTTTGTTCTTTATAAACATAAAAACCCTTGGCAGCGCTCTAAGGGTTTTTATGTTTGTATAAAATAAATTTAACCAAAAAAATACAATTTATTCCTTTTTCATTTTCTTCCTAATAAAAGCAGGGATATCAAAATCTTCGTCTTCTTCACTATCTGTAACTATTTTTTTTGCTGATTGTGTAACTGGTTTTGATTTAGAATTAATTGGCTCATCAATAATCATTCGAGAATTCATAACACTAGACTGTGACATAACATCATCTGATGCCATTTGTCGATCATTATTAGTTATAGCAATGTTGTCTTGCATATTACGTGACTGTTGTGTTCCTACATCAATACTTCGACGTTCAAATCGTTGCTCGTCATTCGCTTTAGAATTCATATTTATTGTTTTTTGTTGCGGCACTGAACGTTCTGTGTGTGTTGTTGTCACAAATCCACCATTTTTCGCAAATTCTTCAACTTCTCCTATTTTTTTATCTGCAATATCGTCGATTTCATCGTCTTCGTCCTCAAATCCAGTTGCTACAACTGTAATTTGTATCTCTCCTTTTTCCGTTTTATCATCAATAACTGTACCAAAAATAATCCTTGCATCAGGGTCTACTGATTCAGTTATGACATTTGATGCTTCTTCAACTTCAAACATAGTAATATCATTGCTTCCTGTAATATTAAAGAGAACTCGCTTTGCTCCATCTATTGAAAGATCTAGGAGTGGACTATTTACTGCGGCCTTTGCTGCTTCTGCTGCTCGATTTTCTCCTGTTGCTATACCAATACCCATAAGAGCATCTCCACTATTTGACATGGTTGTTTCCACGTCTTTAAAATCAACATTAACACTCTCAGTACTACTATTACATATAATATCAGAAATACCCTGCACACCTTGTCTGAGAACATCATCTACGATACGAAAAGAATTGACTAAACTTGTTTTTTTATCAATTATAGAAAGAATTTTATCATTTTGAATTGATATAATAGTATCAACACGTTTTTTCAACGCTGCTAACCCCTCATCAGCAATTGAACGTCTACGAGCTCCTTCAAAAGAAAATGGTTTTGTCACAACTGCAACGGTCAATATTCCTAATTCTTTTGCCGTCTCAGCAACCACAGGCGCAGCACCAGTACCAGTACCTCCACCAAGTCCACAAGTAACAAAGACCATATCAGCTCCTTTGAGCACATTTTGAATTTCTTCACGACTCTCTTCTGCTGCTTGGCGTCCAACTTCTGGATTCATTCCAGCACCAAGTCCTTTTGTTAAACTTTTACCTATATGCACTTTCTCTTCTGCTTTTGAATGATGTAATGCTTGTGTATCTGTATTAATTGCAACAAACTCAACACCTTTTAAATCAGCATCAATCATCCGAGAAATTGCATTCCCGCCGCCACCACCAACTCCTATTACCTTAATTCGTGAAAATGTTTCGATATCCGTTTTTACCTCTGCCATATCATTAAAT
>JALWAF010000170.1:2917-5604 GCA_027016355.1 Candidatus Moraniibacteriota bacterium
CTTTACCATGTCTTCAAGATAACTGTCAATATTTCCTTGCCAAATATGCCTTTTTATGGTAAAAATCTACTAAACATATTTCGTACTTTCTCACCCATTTCTTTTGCACCAGATCCAATTGAACTTATTGCACCACCACCTCTGATAAAAGATTGTGAATTATCATTTTCCATTGCCCATAAAACAAGTCCTATTATTGTTGCATATGACGAATCATCAACATGATCCACAACACCCAAAAGATTTGCAGGTTGCCCAATAGTTACCGGCAAGCGTAACTTGTCTTTTGCAAATTCTACAATATGTGGCATATGTGCACCACCACCAGTAAGCACAGCACCTGCTGGCAACAATTGATCCTTACCAATAGATTCTAATTCTTTTACAACAAGATCAAAAATTTCATCAAGTCTTGCTTGTATAATTTCCAAAATATGATAATGATACACTGGTTCTGTCTCTGATTCATCAATGTGTGATAAATCAATCATGTCCTTTTTGTCAACATCCTTCATATTTGCACTTCCATATTCAAATTTAATTTTTTCTGCAATATCCACTTCTGTTCTAAGCCCTATTGCAATATCATGAGTGATAAAATCAGACCCAACTGGCAAAACTGCTGTATGAAACAATTCACCCTCTTCATACACTGCAATTGAAGTTGTACTTGCTCCTAAGTTTATCAAAACAACACCAAGTTCTTTTTGTTTTTTTGTCAAGGTTGCTTCCGCTGCTGCAAGAGGTTCAATTATGAAATCAGTAATTGTAATATCTGCCCGTTCCATTGCGCTTGTTAAATTTTTAACGTGTGTACTTGGTGCTTCTACAATGACTGCATCCACTTCTAACCGTACACCGCGTAAACCAACAGGTTCTTTAATATCCCTTTGGTCATCAAGACGAAATGATCTTGGAATTACATGTATAATTTCATTATTTGTAGGAATTGATACAGCTTGTGCCGCTTCTATGACACGTATCATATCATCTTCATTCACTTCACCGTCAGCACGACCAATTGCTATTACTCCTTGTGATTCTGTAACTGAAATGCCTGCTCCCCCAATACTTACAATTGCATTTTTTACATTTTCGCCACTCATTTGCTCTGCTTTTTCTACAGCTTCTGCAATAGAATCAGCAGCATCATTCACGTCAACAACAGCTCCGCGACGCATACCTCGTGATTGTGCAATGCCAACACCTAATATACGAATTTGCTCATTTTCTCCAGAAGTATCAGCAACAACACACCGAACCATGGAAGAACCTAAATCTATACTTGTAATGATATTTGTATTCATAAAAAATTTTATTTAGAATATATTCATAATAAGTGGAATGAAAATTATAGCGCCCACAATACTAGCTCCTATACTAAGCACTAAAACAGTAGCAGCTGAAACATCTTTAATTACTCTTGCATATGGGTGTTTACGTGGCTTGAGAATATCAACTACACGTTCAATTGCGGTATTCATAAGTTCTATCATAAGAACCAAAAATGTCATAGTAACAATAATCGCGGCTTGCATAAGTGTTGCTTGTAGCAGAAATAAGGCTAGAAATACAAAGGTTGCAATATAAAGTTCTATACGAAAATTTCTCTCATTTTGAAATGTAAATATTATACCACGAATAGCTGCCCTAAAGCTATAACTAATTGAACGATTTTTCATAAACTAATTATGTAAACATTTCACCAATTATATCTTGCATACGAAACATATCTTCACTATGCTCAAAACCCAATAAATGCAATATGCCATGTGCATATATAGTAAAGAATTCTTTGTCAATATCATCACCATTTTCACGTGCACTTTTCTCTATATAATTATAGCACAAAATTACTTCACCGAGGAATATTTCCGTTTGAAACTCTTGAGCAATATTCTTCTGATCACTATAATCCCCAATAGATAAAACATCTGTAACAGCATTACAATTACGCAATTTTTTATTTACCTGTTGCATTTCATCTTCATCTACTACGGCAACACTCAAAGTTATCTCCTTATTTTCACAATTAACAATATTAGAGATTTTTATTGTTTCTTGTGCTATTTGTGTAAATAATTTTCTACTATATTCACTCTTTTGTGCTGTATTTACATCAACAATTACTTTCATATGGAATATCTATTTTGATAAAACGCTCTCAACAACTACCCGAACTATAGCACCATCTGCAGTATCCCCTATAATTCCCATAGTAAGTCCCATAACCTTACCCATATCACCTTTACCCTCAGCACCAACATCAGCCACAACTTTTTCTACAATAACACGCACTTCATCCTCAGATATTTGTGCGGGCAAATATTTTTCAATAAAACTAATTTCTTGCTCTTCTTTTTTGGCTAAATCATCACGATTGCCCTTCCTGAATTGCTCAGCACTATCTTTTCTTTGTTTTATTGCACGCTTGACTAATGAAATAACATCTTCATCATTCAATCCATCATCTCGCTTACCTTGAGCAATTTCTTCATTTTTTATCATGCTATCAAGAGAGCGCAAAACATCTCGCTTTTCGATTTCCTTTGCTTTCATTGCTTCTTTGATATCATTTAAAATTTGTTCACGAATTGTCATATTTGTTTTTTTAATAATAAAAGATATGTTTTTCTCTATGCATACAAATCATCAAAACAATTTGTATGCATGACAAATCACATCAT
>JALWAF010000170.1:5614-6022 GCA_027016355.1 Candidatus Moraniibacteriota bacterium
GTTTTTGTACAATGCTTCTTCTCTGCGTGCTGTTTTACTTTTTTTAGGTACATCAAATCGATTTCTGCGAACATGCATAAGAACACCGCTTTGTTGCATACGGCGGGTAAAACGCTTAATCATATTTTCTGTTGTTTCTCTATCGTCTTTTTTGTATACGTAAACCATTGAGTCACGCTCCTTTCTATAAATTTAATTCATCCAAAATTAAATGTGGATGATTGAATAAATATTTTACAAATACATATTCTACATCAGCATTTACTTCACTGAAATTGTTTTATTAATTTGCTTTGAGTTTATATTTATTTACTAGACTTAACGGGATGAATGTCTTCAAAAAGCGGTGCGCCTCCTATTAAGTGTAAATGAATATGTGGCACTTCCTGCCCGCCATCTTCACCAACT
>JALWAF010000171.1:0-5318 GCA_027016355.1 Candidatus Moraniibacteriota bacterium
CCTCGTGCTATGTCATCCAATTCATCTTCCATCTTTGCTGTAAATTCATCATTGATATATTTTTCAAAATGAGCCCATAGGAAATCGCTTACAACTTCACCTGTATCAGTTGGTCGCAGTGCACTGCCTTCTTTTTCTACATAGCCACGTGTTTGAATTGTCCGAATAATAGAGGCATAGGTACTCGGTCGTCCGATGCCACGACTTTCTAACTCTTTGACAAGTCCGGCTTCAGAATATCGTGGAGGTGGTAGAGTTTCTTTTTCTTCAATATTGAATTTTTTGAGAGTTAGTTTTTCGTCTTTTTGTACTTTGGGAACTTCGGTGTCTTCACCACGAGCTCCGGGGTCAGCTTCTAGCCAACCTAGAGAAATAATGCGTGAGCCAGTTACAGTAAAATCAGGGATTTTATCACCTTCAACATTTGCAATTATACGAGTCTGCTTTGTCTGAGCGTCTACCATCTGAGAGGCGATAGCTCGTGCACGAATTAGCGTGTATAATTTTTTCTGATCGGATGTTGTGCCCGCGTTTTCTACTTCAGCATGAGATGGTCGTACAGCTTCGTGGGCTTCTTGTGCATTTTTACTTTGTGATTTGAATACTCGGTATTCATGTTTATCCTCGCCAAATTCACGGATAATTGTTTTTTTGATACCAGTTAGAGCTTCTTTGGATAGAGTTGTTGAATCAGTACGCATATAAGTAATGTGCCCGGCCTCATAGAGTTTTTGTGCTGTGCGCATAGTACGAGAAGGAGTAAATCCAAGTCGCGATGATGCAGTTTGTTGTAGGGTTGATGTAGTAAAAGGAGCTTTTGGTTTTCTTTTACGCGTGGATTCTTTTACGTCTTTTATAATCCAATTTCCTTTTTTTGCTTCTTTCTCAATTCTTTTAACCTCCTTTTCTTCACGAGGTTCTTCTTTGCATGTAAGAGTTACATCGTCTTTATTTGCAGTTTTAAAATCAGCGCTAAGATTCCAGTATGTTTCAGGTTCAAAGGCGCGAATTTCTTTTTCGCGTTCTACTATAATATGCAGAGCAGGGGATTGAACTCGTCCTGCTGAGAGTCCGTATCTTACCTTTTTCCAAATAATTCCTGACAAATCATAACCTACAAGTCTATCTAATACTCGACGAGCTTCTTGGGCACGACGGAGATTTTGATCAATACGAGTAGGGTGTTTCATGGCTTCATTAACAGCTTCTTTTGTAATTTCGTTGAATGTTACGCGTTGCATTCTAGACTTAGGGATGCCTGCATCTTTCAAAATCTCAGCAACATGCCATGCAATTGCTTCTCCCTCACGGTCAGGGTCGGTTGCAAGTATGATGCCCTCATCAGCCTTTTTGGCAAGGCGAATAAGCTCATCTACTACATTTTGTTTGTCTTCAGATATAACATAGCGAGGCTTGAAATCATTTTCAGTATCGATCGCATCCTTATTTGATTTAGGTAAATCACGGATATGCCCAACACTAGAAGTAACTTTGTAACCAGTTCCAAGATATTTTTTAATTGTTTTTGTTTTTGTTGGGGACTCTACTATTAGTAGTTTCATTATTTTTTATTATTCACCTGTCATTTCGACCGAATGTATGTGAGTAGAGAAATCTCTAAACTAACGGTTTTAAAACATTTTTGTAGATTTGAGATCTCTTGACTTCATTAACGTTGCGCTCGAGATGACATATGATAGTTATATATGTATTATTCTCACAAAATACAATCAAAATTACATTTTGTCAAATTGCTATTGACTCAAACAAAATATCATGCTACAATTCTTAGTTCGTAAATTAACAAAAAAATATATTAAACTAATAATGCAGAGGAGGGAGGATAAATGAAAAAAATAAATGCAATGTTGTTATATATTGATATGATAACTTTAGGGCGTGTTCAGGCGTTCCAAGATTGGACACAAAGTATGTTTGGACTTGACTGTTTTTTCTGGGCAAAGTTGTTAACAAAAATTGCATTTATGACATATGTCTTGGAATATATAAAAGACATTGCTATTGAAAAAGTGGGTATATCGATTTTTATTAGTGTAGTGTGCATTCTGTGGGCTACGCAGGCATTTTACCGTGGAATGAATTTTATAGAAAAAACAGAAAAAGATTGTGAAAAAAACAGGGAGGTATTAAATAAGCAATTTGTTCTATTAGTGATAAATAGATTGCTTTGTATAAAATTTTTGATTCTTTTTGTGGTATTGGTTACATTATTTCACGATATACCTATATTACTTGCTACGGCGTCGGTAAGTGTATTTTTTGCACATTATTTTGTCTCGTGTACACCATTACCGCCAAGTCAAAGTAAGGTTAAAACATGGCTAAAAAAGGCAAAAGAGAAAGTACAAGAAGCATTTTTACCAGAACCTGAGACATGTCCAGCAGCTTCATTTCAATAATATTAAATTTGGAGAGAATTATGCACAATATTATATTAGCTATGGTGCCAGGTATCTGTCTTATTATTATTGCTGCTTTAGTAGCAAAAATTGTCATTAAAATTGACGGTCACCTCGCAAAAAAAAGATGTCCAGTTTGCGGTAATGTAGAAAGCGAGACTTCTGGCAAACGTAGCCGTGATTGGTAAGTTCTGTGATTATTCCATCAACTACATTAATTGTGGTTGGTGGATTTTTTATTTTTTTAGATTAAAATATATGTCTGATTCCCAATATTTTTTACAATCCCATCAATTTCCATCATTGTTAGTTCACTTGAAATTGTTGAAGTATCTAGTTTTGTTTGTTTTGAAATTATGTTTATTTGCACACCTTCTGGGTGTTTTTTTATTGTTTTGTATAGAATTTTTTGATTACCTGCTAGTGTAGTGGACAGGCATGCCTGTCCACTACTTTTTTGACCACTGTTTAAAACATTCTTAAAAATATTCAAAATATCATTAGCACAAAGCAGTGGTATTGCGTTTTTATCACGAATTAACATATTCGGACCTGCTGAGTTGGTTGCAAAAATTGAGCCTGGTAGAGCAAAGAGTTTTTTGCCAAATTTATAAGCATGAGATGCTGTGATAAGTGTGCCTGATTTTTTTGTCGCTTCTATAATCACTGTTGCATCTGTAAGTCCTGCCATTATGCGATTGCGAGCGGGGAATGTGCCTCGATTGGGTTGTGAGCCTATTGGGTATTCTGAGATAATTGTGCCACCGCTGTCTAGTATTTGTTTGGCAAGATTTATATGTGAGCGTGGTGTGATGGTTGTATCATCTATACCACCACCTAGGACTGCGATAGTTTTGCCGTTACTCTCGAGTGCTTGGCGATGTGCTTGTGCGTCAGTTCCTAATGCTAATCCTGAAACTATCGTAATACCAGAGCGTGCCACATCACTTATGATTGATGAAATTGCGTGCTTGCCATAGTCACTGATTTTTCTAGAACCTACAACTGCAATTGATGGGGATTTAAGAGCATCTAAATTTCCACGTACATATAATAAAAATGGAGGGGAAGTGATAGTTTTTAAATTTTTAGGAAAATATTTGTCTTGTATTGTTGTGATTTGAATATCGGAATCTTGTAGTTTTTGGAATTCTGTAGCGGGGTCTATATTTTGTCTTTGATTTACTATATCTTGAATAAGTTTTTTAGAAAATCCGGCGTCAGCAAGATCTCTGGACGTTGATTTCCAAGCATATTCAAAAGCATCAAAATGCTTAGCAATAAGATATAGTTTTTTTGGTCCTATGCCAGAAATGAGATTAAAGGCGTTTATGTAAATGTGGTCATTATTTCTTGTTGACATAAATTGGTATTTTTGCTATAGTTTTATATCACACATTCAGATTAGTATATAATTACAATTCCGTCCACAGCACAGATATTTCAGGTTCTCTCCTCCTTACCTGTGTGTCATTAATGTGGTTTGGGTTTCATATTATGAGATTCATTTTCTGTGGATGGAATTGTGATTATATTATGAGAGAGTTATTTAACATAAAAAAGTATAAGGGAGGATTAAATGTGAGGATTGCAATATTTATAGATGCGGCGAACAAATTTGGATTCGAGCGACATCTTAGATTAAGGATTGATTTAGAAGCACTCGATTCTTTTATATTGAATAAATATAAAAATTTTTCTCCGCAAATAAAAATAAAAAAATTTTTTACTCCAATTGAAAAAGGAAATGATTGGAAAAAAAATTCATATATCTCAAAAATTCGTGGATTGCATTATGAAATCATTACGCAAATCATGAAAAATGTAAGAACACATAATCGAGATGCTGAAGGTAATCCCATATTTTATAAAAAATGTGATATGGATGCCCGCATTGGATTTGAAATTGGCACAAGTTGGAAACAATTTGATACACTAGTTTTTATATGTGGAGATAGTGATTTTGCTAGTATCATGGAAATCTTAGTAAAGAAGAAAAAGAAAATTTTTATAATAGCCTCACGAAATTCAATTGCAAAGGAGCTAATTGCTCTAGCAGTCAAATATGACAATATGGATGTCATAAATTTTGAAACTGAGGAAAAAATCATATATAGAAATAAGTACGATTGAGTCTATTACATTGTAATATCATGTAATAGACTTTTTATTTTGTAGATTTTTAAAATCGGACTTTATAAAATGTTCGAATGTATTTTGTAGTAGCCTGTGCTCGTTTTTTGAAAAATTTTGTAAAACAAATTTATCACCAGTTATTTCTCCTCGTGACTCGCGACCTCCTGTTTTTTCCACTCCGATACGCAAACGTGTGAAATTTTGTGTACCCAGCAAATCAATTATGTGTTGCACCCCATTATGTCCTGCAGATGAAGAGTTGTGTGATATTTTGTAATTGCCGATTTCAATGTCAAGATCATCAGCCACTACAATAATGTCCTGTGGTGTCATTTTGAAAAAATCAATAATAGCACGAACACTATGTCCGGAGCAATTCATAAATGTTTGAGGCTTTGCTAAGATATATTTTGCGTTTTCAATAAATCCTTCTGTAGTGTCAGCATTGAATTTTTTGCTATAAGAAAATTCTGGTAATTTATATTGCTGTTGTAGAAAATCTAAAAATAAAAATCCAGCATTATGTCTGTTATTTATATATTCTTTTCCAGGATTTCCTAGTCCTATTATTAGTTTCATATATTATTAGTATGTTAGTAAGTGGTACATTAATATGATGGTTTTGGACAAAGACTCAATCTTGAAAGTCATTTGATGAAATATGTAAAGTTGTGCCTTATGGATGTTAGTTATTTTTTACATTTTCATTTTCCAATTCATCCCTTGAAATTTCTGTATAAGTGTATGTATCTACAATATCAT
>JALWAF010000171.1:5328-6019 GCA_027016355.1 Candidatus Moraniibacteriota bacterium
ATGCAATTGATTGCGTGCTTACTGTAGCAGGTATTTTTTTTATTATTTCATCTAGAGAAAAAGGTTTATTACTCAGAGCATTATCTATTACAATAGTTTTTGTTTGTGCTTTTAGTATTTTATTTTGTTTAATTGATACATTTTTAAATCCTATAGTGTATAGAACTTTTTGTATTTTTTGGGATAAATTTTTGTCTTGTGTTGTATTTATTATAATTACACTTGAAGATTCATTTTTTATTTCTTCTTTACGTTGTTGTATTTTGTTGAGGTTAAATATATTGTCTGCCATTTCTTGAATATCTCTATATGAGCCAGAACGAGGTACAAGTCCCGATACACCACCGTGCTCATTGTAATACCGTGCCGATATGAGCAAACTACCAGGTTTCCATGCGTCTAGTACAACATTTGTAATGTTTTGAGTATCTACTTTTTTTATAAGTGATATAAAAGGTTCTATTTCGTCTGGAGTGATATTTGTATGAACGTGCTCACCCAAAATGTCTAGTAATTCTGATATGCGCAAAGGATTGACTATTGTGCCAAGTGAAAACGCTTTGTTTTTTGCAGCTTGCATAACTTGTTGTTGTCTTTTTGCTCGTCCAAAATCACCTTCAATATCATCGTGTCTAGTGCGTGCATACTTTAGTGCCGTAGCACCATCAAATTTTTGCAAACCAGGCCATAC
>JALWAF010000172.1 GCA_027016355.1 Candidatus Moraniibacteriota bacterium
TTTAATGTTTTGAATTACGATTAGTGCAGCGATCGGTATTGTGCAGTTCCCAATATTTACGGAATAGGTCATTGTAAATAATAGTTTATAAAATTCGCAAAGATTTGATGGTTTGTTGCAGGTCTTCTTTGGGGGTTAATAATTTTAGGGCTTCATCGATTGACATTTCACCGGCTGGAAGAGAGATATTTGGGTGTTGAGTATTGGATCCAATGTGAAGAATATTGTCAGTTGATGTTCTTAATAAAAGTCCATAGTAGGAAGTATCATTTTTATTTTTAGAAATTGTTATGTAAACAGGCCGGTTTGATAAATTTGGCAAATAAGTACGAGTATATTCACTTGGACTCCTATTTGTTTTTTCGAATAGAGAAACAATGCTTTTATGGGTGTCGTTTTTATTTTCTGTTTTATCATTATAGGATATAAAGAAAATAGTCTTGTTGGCATCATTTATTGAATTTACAGATACAGAATAGTCTTTCTTCATAAAATCAGCTTCATTGTAATAATCCGTAAAGTTTATTCGTCCTTTTGCAAAATATTGAAAAGAAAAATGATGAATTGGGTCTTTGAATATTAACAATTTCTTTTTGTCCTTAGAAGATGTTTCTTGAGATGATTTATTATTGTTTGGTAAAGAGTTTATTTTTTGATTTACTTTTTCGCTGGGTGTGTAAAATAATTCTATAATATTTTTCTCATACCATTTTTTTGGAGTTGATTGACTGTGTTTATCATAATAGTAGCTATAATATTTGTATAAATTATTTTGTTGAGCAGTGATTTTTTTATACCAATTAATCCAGCGCGTATTAAAATTTTTCTCAAGTTCTTTCTCAGGATTTTTATCTAAGCCTTCCAATATTTTATATTTATTTGGCTCATGGTGCTCCCGGTAATCTTTAAAAGCCTCTTTCATAAATAGGGCATAATTTTTTTCTATGGAAGGTAGGGCATCAAAACCAAGCATACGTAATTCATTGATGTTAACACGACTGTCTTCTTGTTGGGTAAGATTTAAATTGGTGGTTAGAATTATTTTTTCCAGAGGAACAATGGTGGCTAATGCATACATCCAAAGAGCCAAGAAGAATAATCCCTGAATGATGTTAGCGGGCTTATTGTGGCGAAAGATTAAAGATAAAAACCAAAGAAAAACAAAAATACAAAAAACAACTGTGTAAAAAGCAAAGAATTTTTCATAACTTAATCCATAATTAAGAACATAGAGAAAAACTCTTTGGGTGGCGGAAAAAACTAAGAATAAGGAGATAAAAGTAAAAATAGTTAAGATGCGTTGAATAATTTTTGTCTGGCGATTGTAGATACCAGCATAGAGTAGAATGTTGAGAGTTGTTAGAGCGACCAATTGCCAAAAACCACTTTTAACAAAATTTTCTGTTTTGGAAAAATCCACCGGCAAGGCTCCCACAAAGAGATGTTTAATTTGTAGAATGATAAAAATTAAATATAATACGAGAATCCCTCCCAAAACAATACCAATAGTAATTGTATTTTTTTGAGCAGATTGAGAGTTTGTTTTATTGGTTAGAAATGGTCTGAAAGTTATTCGCCAGTATTCCAAGCTACCCATTAAGACAAAAATTCCAAAAAAGAAAAACAATAAACGAATAAAACTTTCCGGGGTAAAAAAGTCAATGAAGTGTCCCAACCAAGTAAAGAAATTTTTAAATATATTGGCGAATGATGAATCAGCTGAAGAAAGCAGAGGAAT
>JALWAF010000173.1 GCA_027016355.1 Candidatus Moraniibacteriota bacterium
TTTTTTAACTCCCCTTGTGATAACTTTGGCAAACACCATGTTTTTATTGTTAGCATCTTAAAATCTCCTCTTGTTTTGTTTGATTGTAGAATAACATCAAGCCAAAAATACACAATTGTTAAAAAACCATAATATATTAACTTAACATAAAAATATTTTTTAGTCAATTTTACAAAATCAAATGTCAATTGTAAATAAAAATGTCATACTTCATTTATACATAAAGAAACAAAAATAATCATTCATTTATAGACTCCCTTCACACATCATATAAAATAAAACCCTGTGCAAATAAATTTTACACAAGATTTTATTTTTTGTGTTTTTCGTTTTATTTTTCAAAAATATCTTCTAATTCCACATTTGACATAATCGTCATATATTGACTTCTTGTTTCTTTTAATCCTCTTACAAATTCCATCTGCTGTTCGTCTTTGTACACGCGCTTACTAAATCCAAAACGAATCACTCCATCTTGACCTATCAACGAGCGCAGGTACTGATATCTAAACATGTCCCACTCTATAGTATCTCCATCTTTTAAAAGAGCATCAACAATTTTTACATTATCATTATTATCATACACTGTATAATGTACAAAAGGATCATTTTGCTTTTCTTTATCTAAATTATTTACAAATATGCTCACAAATTCATCAACTGTTATCTCATAATTAATAGCACATTCTATAGTCAACATGTCGTGATAATGTTCCACATCATCACCAAGAGGAACATACTCCAATAGATAATCTCCATCCATAACCTTATTACTCCACGATAATACAAAATCCCTATCATCAAATTGTATTTTATCAGGTAAGTTACAATATTTTTTTACTTTTTTATTGTTGTTTACTTGTTTATTACCAATCGTAATATTACTACTACTATCTGCATTGATTTTAATATCGACTTTATCATCTTTTTTAACTGTATTGACTGTATTAGATGTTTTTACATTAACATTATTTTTTTCCAATTTTTCCACTTCATTTTGCTTTTCTATATTCATCATTATTTGTTCTTGTAGATTCTTGGCATTTTTTCTAGATGAATGCAAAGCGACAGCAAATATGCTAGCAAAAATTCCAACTACAAGAATAATAAATACCACAACAATTATCAAAATTATTTTCTTCTTTTTATTTCCTGTATCAATATCTTGCTCATTTGCAATAATTGGTGGCTGAGGCATTTTATTTTCGCTATTATCCATATCTTGTGATTGAAACGGAGAGTTTTCATCAGAATTGTTATTTGACATATCCTTATCTCCTAAATTATCACTTTGTTTATTTTTCTCATCACCTGGTAATGGTGGTACCGGAATTTGATTATCCATATTTTTATTTTAATGCTTAATGTTTAAAATAATTTAATTACGATTCAATTGAACTGTTCTTACTACACTTTTGATTTTGAAATTGTAACAAGCTCCAATTATTCACCATCCAAAAATTCCTCTAAATTAGTATATCCATCACCATCATTATCAAGATTACGATCATTATTATTATTTTTATCAAGTCCATTATTATCTTCCCATATATCTGACATACCATCATGATCACTATCTAAATATGGAGTTCCAGCATCAAGTTGATACAATTCTGGGTGAGCGATAAATTGCGCTTCGGTAATATATTCATAATGGTCAACATTATAATATGGCCAACCACCTACCATATCAACAGAACTAACAAGCGTATCACCTGTTCCATTGTTATAATCTTCTATAACTCTAGTATCTATCAAATCACGATCATAAATCCATGAACCATCATCATCAAGTCTACGACTGTTACCCACACCACCATCGTCCAATAATATATCATCAAGAGTTAAAGCATTTTCTCTAGTAATAGGAAACTGTAAATTCCGAGGAGTCATTCTTTGATAATCTCGTGAGACAGGAGTAACTTCTCCGTTCAAATATCCGAAATTTTCATCTGCATGATGCATCATTGTATCCCACGCATCCACTGCTGGGTCAGTATTATGATAACCAATGTTTCCATCAAAATATAAAGAAAGTTCTCTATAAACTCCAGTAGCAGCATTTCCTTCTGTAGCTGGAATGAAAGTCACTTCTGGTCTTCTATCTCCACCGTCTCTTGCAGGACCGGCTTTAAAAACATTATCCACCATATCAAGAATAGCTCCTCCACGTATTGCAGCAGCCCACCAACGCCAATTATAGATAACATTTGCAGCCACATCTCCACTACCCACTTTGAAAAGAGGGTTCCGATTATTATTCCTTGCAAAAAAGTTGTGATGTATAGAAACATCTACACCCGACTCGGCATTAGCACCAGTTCCTGCCATAAATCCAGTGGAATCTGTCATCCGTCCATCTACCGTAGTAGGTCGCCTTAAATTTTCACTACTAATACTCCACTGAAAAGTGATATTGTGTGGTGTTATAGTCCCACCATGTTGAGCGTCATTATACGTGCCAATATTTTCATCGCCAGCCCAACCTATAGAACAATGATCTACTGCAATGTTATAAGAATTGCCAATAATGGAAAAATTTGAACCTGCTTGATTGTACTGTTCCGCTGCTTCACCACCTTTCCTGATGCTAATATATCTCATTATAATATCATGAGAATTGCGAAATTCCAGCACTCCATCATCTGGATTTGATGGATAGACTATAGTTATTCCGTCACCAGGTGCAGTTTGTCCTGCTATGGTTATAAACGAATCGTCCAAAACCAATATATGGCTCTGCAGGTGAATGTAACCACCAATTTTAAACACAATTGTTCTTGGAACATTTTTATATTCAGCTGCTGTCAATCCATAACGCAAGCTACCCTCTCCACTATCATTCAAATTTGTAACTTCATAGACAATCCCTCCACGACCACCAACTGATTGCGCACCTCCACCTTCAGCACCAGCAAAAGCCCTCCTATCGTCACACCAGTCAGTAGACTCCATATCGAAACCTAACGAATGTCGTAGAATCAATTGGACATCAGCCGAATTTACATTCCCATCACAATTTACATCCCCCGTAACAGCTGACGCTGCCCAATCAGTAGAGCTCATATCAAAGCCAAATGAATTTCTAAGCGTCAGTTGAGCATCAGCTGTATTTATTTGAGCATCTTGATTCACATCAGAGCGCATACTTGCATATACATTACTTCCAATAAAAAGAAACATCATCAAAATAAACACGCCTATTATTTTTATTTTGTAAAAATTCATATTATTTTTAACTATAAAACACTTCACACACAATCCAAAGTGAGTTCATCTTTATAACCCCTTTAACAATAACATGTAGATATCATCATGTCGATTTTATAAATACAGGAAAAGTCATATATGATATCAATCCTAATCTCCATATAAAAAATAAAAACCACCTAAACGATAGTTTTATATATACCGCCGTCGCTCTATCGAGCTATGGCGGTCAATGGCGGAGAGGGAGGGATTCGAACCCTCGAGGCCCGTGAAGACCTAACACCTTAGCAGGGTGCCCTATTCGACCGCTCTAGCACCTCTCCAATATTTATATTGTAGTACACTTACACTCTCATTCACATAATAAATGCCAAGGGAGTACAAAAACCAGTGTATCATCAAATCTTATGGAAATCAAGTTTTATTTTTCGAAACGTTCTGTTATAATAATAGTATAGTACTAATATATTTAATACAATTTTATGAGTTTACTTTTTGATAGTATCACAGATGACGAGAAAGTTTATGCTTTGAAGGATTTAATTGACGACTCTACACCTCGTCCTTCATTTTTTTTCCTTGTTTCCCTTTCTGTTCTGATGGCTGCATGTGGATTACTTATAAACAATTCCGCGATAATTATTGCATCCATGCTTATTGCTCCTATATTGTCTCCGATATTGTCTTTAGCTTTAGGAATTGTAATTGCTGATAGAAATTTGATATCACGATCACTTTTCACCCTTCTTAAGTCTGCAGGCTTTGCAATTGGCTTATCTACGATAGTTACATGGGCCCTTTGGAATTTCACATCTAGCACAGATTTTATGATAGAGCTTAATACAGAAATCTTTGAACGCATCCAACCTTCGATTGTTTATCTCTTGGTTGCTATTATTGCTGGTACAGCAACCGCATTTGCACGCGTGAAGCCAGACCTCTCTGATGCATTGCCAGGCACGGCAATCGCTGTTGCACTTGTGCCACCACTTGCAACTATCGGCATAGGACTTGCTACGCTACGACTTGATGTTATATCTGGTGCATTTGCCATGTTTATGCTCAATGCAATTGGTATAGTTCTGGCAGCTATGATTATGTTCTCACTCATGAATCTATATACAAAAAAAACAGTTATCACAAAAACTGTTCACGATGTTGACAAAAAATTAGAAATAGAAAAAGCAAAACAAGAATTAGAAAATAACGACAATTAACCAGAGCACGCGTTTATATGGACAATCTCTTCAAGTATAATTTTGTGTCCTTGGTAAGCTTGCCTGTCTAAGAACACAACCATTTTTGTGTGTAATCTTGTGTCCTTGGTAGGAGTCGAACCTACGACCTTTTGGACCGCAACCAAACGCTCTATCCACTGAGCTACAAGGACGTATAACAAATTTTATTTTACACGAAATTATCACTGCAGTCAATTCAATATTTTTACAATACTTCCATCACAACTTTATTTCAATAAATCAGAAACTTACCTCAACATGGTAAGTTTCTGATTTTGTTTATCTCCTGCGTCTCCTATGTGATCGTACATTTCTTACAGCATCTATAAACGTTAATGCATGCCCAGTTTTCCCTGCTCGTCCTACTCGTCCTATTCTATGAACATAATCATCATAACTCTGTGGTGTAGAATAATTAATAACGTGCGTAATATTAGGCACATCAATTCCACGTGCTGCTACATCTGTTGCCACCAGAATTGTAGTTTGACTTGCTTTAAATCTAGCAAGAGCTTTTTCACGTTGTCTTTGAGATTTATTCCCATGAATTGCATCAGCTCTAAATCCTCGTTTTACCAATTTCTTACTCAACTTATCAACACCTCTTTTTGTTGCATCAAAAATTAACACCTTATTTTTTCTATTTTCATTTAAAATTTCATGTAATTTTTCAATCTTTTGATCTTGTGATTTATATTTAACAACGTTTTGCTCAACATTATCACTCGTGTCCCCAGTTTTGACTGAGATCATAATTGGATTATTTGAAAATTCATTTATCAAAGTTCGCACGCCATCTTCCATTGTCGCAGAAAAGAAAAACGATTGCCTCTTTTTATTGACTTTACTCAAAATGCTCTTCATATCTTTTATAAATCCCATATCCAACATTCTATCTACCTCGTCTAATGCTACAATATCAAATTTACTCAAATCTAATTTCTTTTTTTGAATATGATCTTGAATCCTACCTGGAGTTCCTATTACGATACGAGGATTTCTTTTTAAATCCTTTAATTGAATATGCATAGACGCTCCGCCGATGAGAAGTGCATGGTACAATTTACTGCCCTGCGTCAATGTTTTCATTTCTTCCAAAATTTGTTGTGCTAACTCACGGGTAGGTGCCATTATTATTACTCGTGATTGTGTATTTTTCAAAAGTTTATCCAAAATAGGTATTGCAAACGCCATAGTTTTTCCTGTTCCAGTATTTGCTATGCCGATGACATCTCTACCATCCAATCCCTTTGGGATTGATTGATCTTGAATTGGTGATGGCTCTTTAAGGCCTCTGCTAACAATATTTTTTTTCAAAATTGAAGCAACATCAAAATCAGAAAACTTATTTTGTGCTATATATTTTTCTTCTGTTTTAAGACATGCAGCTTTTACAAATTTTGCAGGATTAATAATTGTCTTTTTATTTCCACCGCCTCGTCTTCGTCTCTTTTTATTATTTGTGCGTTTTGCACTAAAGTTACGTGAGCTCTTCTTTGAGCTACTTT
>JALWAF010000174.1 GCA_027016355.1 Candidatus Moraniibacteriota bacterium
TAGCAGATAGTTTATGGAAATATTGTCGCAAAAATATTGCTGGTCCGGCATTTTTGGTAAATCATCCTAAGATGGTGGCGCCACGTGCCAAAAGAAATCCAGACGATCCAGATACAGTAGAGATGTTCCAACCAATCATAGCTGGCAGTGAAATGGGTAGGGGATATTCAGAGCTCAACGATCCAATCGATCAAAGAGAAAGATTTGAACAACAACAAAAATTAAGAGATGCAGGAGATGATGAGGCACAAATGGCTGATTATGATTTTGTAGAAATGTTGGAGTACGGCATGCCACCAACTTGTGGTTTTGGTGTGGGCGAGAGATTATTTGCATTTCTAGAAGACAAAACTCTCAGGGAAGTAACACTGTTTCCACTTATGAAACCAAAAAATGATAAAGTAAATGATGCAAATGATAATAAATAGATTATGACAGAAAAAAATTTATCAGGATTGGCAGATTTTATATATGAAGCTGGGATATTGGATAGAACTCAAAGGAGTGGTTTTTGGTTTTTGGGAACAGGAAAGCAAAATGTGGCGGCTCATTCATACAGAACAACTGTAATTGCTTATGCACTTGCACAAATGGATAATGACGCAGATGAACATAAAGTTTTAACTATGGCATTATTTCATGATTTTGCAGAAGCAAGAACTTCGGATTTGAATTACGTACATCAAAAATATGTAGAAGTTAATGAAGAAAAAGCAATCGATGACGCTTTTGAAAAAGTTTCTTTTGGTAAAGAAATAAAAAGAGAATTATTTGAACTAAAACAGCAGGAATCTCTAGAAGCTAATATTGTGAAAGATGCAGACAATTTAGAATTATTAGCAATGCTTAGAGATGAACAAGAAAATGGTAATGAAAGAGCATCTGACTGGATTGTCACATTATTGGAAAGATTAAAAACAGAAAATGGCAAAAAATTAGCCAAGCAATTAATAGAACGGCATCCAGATGATTGGTGGTTTGATAGAGGTGGTAACTGGTGGATTGATAGAGATAAAAGTAAATTATAAAAAATGTAGTCATAGCATTAAATAAGATGAGAAAAATTGTTTACAAAGGAAAGTATTTAACTATGTCCACAGAGGAAATTGATGGACATATTTATGAAAGGGTAAGTGTGCGAAGTGGCATTAGAGTTTTGCCTGTTAAGGATGATAAAATCCTGTTTATCAGAGAATTCAGAAAACACGAGGGAAGCTCACGTTTAAAATTGATAGGAGGTTGGGTTGATAAAGAAAACAAATCACCACTAGAAATTGCCAAGGAAGAGCTCAAAGAAGAAGTTTCTATGAAAGCTAGTGACTGGGAATTGTTCTATACATACGAAATACCAAATGGTACAATTGAGGAGAGTGTTGATTATTTTATAGCAAAAGATTTAGAAGAATTGCCACCACAAGAAAATCCAGATAGTGATATTGTTGAAGACGTTATGTTTCTTGGTGAAAATGAATTCAAAGAAAAATTACAAGCAAAAGAATTACGTTGGGATAAAGACGTAGTAGTAGCACTAATGCTTTTTGAAAATTTAAGTTAAACTTTGAGTATCTTTAAAGGTACCTTAAAAGGTACTCAAAAAATAAAAATTAATAAAATAAATATGAGAAGAGAATTAAAAGAAAAAAATGTAAGGAAAATATTTAAAAAGGCTGGAAGTTATGCGGTTACAATTACTATAGAGATGGCGCGTGAGATGAA
>JALWAF010000175.1 GCA_027016355.1 Candidatus Moraniibacteriota bacterium
TATTTTAAAGTTTATGAGAGCTACTCAAAGAAATGCTGAGAAGGTAAAGTCATATTTTAAGGCAGAAAGTGTTAGGTATGCGGAGTAGAATTGTGTTGTTGGTTAATAAAGCTTCAAATTGTGGAGTAGTTGCATATGCTAACAATAATACTCCTCATAGATTTGGTAAAACTGTCATTTTGCGACATGTTTGTGACCAAAATACGCCAAATTTACAAAATTTGTGTGTGCAAGAAGGAAATGAATGGGTTATATATTCTCAATATTCACATATGAATCAAATAAATGTGTCTATCGGAGATATAGTTAGTCGTGGTCAAAAGATTGGTGAGATTGGTGGAACTGGTGACTGGATTCATCATTTGCATTTTGAGATGAAAACCAAAGCAATATATCATAGCCCAGAAAAAGACAGGGACAATCAAATTTCAGAAGACGCGGCATATAGGGCCCAATAGGACCTAAAACAGCTTTTTACACATATTTTTTGTATAAGTAGATGATGAATTTAAAAGTATTAATTCTATTAATTTCTTTTTTCTTTTAACACAAATACCTCTATGAGCTCCTACACGAACTTTTAAATGTGCAAAGTGACCTTCAAGTGTATTTCTTGGTATAAAAAAATCATATTTATCGTATGTAAATAAGTGAGAAGACATCTTTTTCATACTCCTAATAGCACTTCTTAATCTTCCATGTGTATATGACCATCCACTACTAGGATGATAAGTTTTTTCTTTTAAAAAATCTTTGTATTTAAATTCCCATTTTTCAATTAAAAATAAAAAAGTATCTTGATCATAATACTTTAAATCTTCCATTATTCTTTTTAATTCAATTCCAGGTTCCAGTTTAGGATTTTTTGTAATATACTTTCTTATGTTTTTACTAGCATGAAAATGACAATATTGAAATGGAATATGTAGAAAAACACTAGGTAAACCAGGTAATCCGTCTCCTGTAACAGATCTAATTGTATATCCTAAATTTTCTAAATATATTTTACCTTCACGATAATGATCTAACTTTTCATTTAATACAAACTTCCACCAAAGATCTTCTTTTGTTTTTTGATCTCTAAATACTACAACTCCAAATACATCAAAAAATGTTGTATCAACAGTTAATGATATAGGTCTTGGATTATGTTTTTTCTTTGGTATTTTTATTAAATCAAAACTTTTTTGAAGAGTTTTTGTTTTTAAATTATATCTTTGAGATAATTCAGATAATGTTTGTTTTGAAAACACATATAAACAAAAAAAGTTCTTCTTTTGATGGAAGAACTTTTTGATTTGATTGAAATTTCTTTTTACAGTTTTTACATTGCCATCTTTGATAATTGTTTTGTTTTCCTTTTTTTATACATTTTTTACTACTACAAAATGGACATGTTTTCTTATTCATACGTTTCAATGCTCTAAAACCTAGCTAATTACTAGGTTAGTTTAACATTGTAGGTCCTATTGGGCCCTATATGCCGAAGACGCTTTGGGGTATACCACAACAGATCCAACTAATTTTGGTTATCGTAATCCAGCATTATTTATTGGTGTAGTTAGTGCTGTGTGTCCCAGTAGCAGTGACAACAACTCCAACAACAGCACTGACCAAAATCCTCAAATCTACACCGAAGGTAATCACACGCACATAATTGCACCAAGCTATCGTTGCTCCAAAGAAACCAATGGTCCAATTCTCTGTTGG
>JALWAF010000176.1:0-1169 GCA_027016355.1 Candidatus Moraniibacteriota bacterium
GAAATCAAATATGCACATTATAACTTAAATGTACCATGGACTAGACTAGAAAGTTTTGGATTAGAATACAAATGGTGCACAAGATACGTACGAAATCAAATTGATTTTGAAACAATGCGAGAAAACACTATAAGAGACCTAAAAAAATACGCCCGCAGACAAGAAACCTGGATAAAAAGATGGGAAAAACAAGGAGCAAAAATCCACCACATGACAAAAGAGACTAGAGCATTAGAACTTTGTCGTGAGTTTTTGAGTAAATAAACTGTACACTAACCCTCACCCCCAACCCTCTCCCAGATGCCGACGCACAAAGCTATGACAATCCAAGCAAGAGAGAGCTTAAAAAAGATGAAAACATTTTTTATTCCCTTCTCCCCATGGGAGAAGGTGTCCGATAGGGCGGATGAGGGATTGAATATTATAAGCTATCCAAAACCTCCTCAAGTTTCAAAAACACAGCATCAATATTATTATTTATTTCATTATTCCAAAATCTTACAACTTTGTATCCTTGTTCTTGTAAAAATTTAGTACGTTCTTTTTCCTTATGTCCACTAAATTCTTTTTTATGTTGCCAACCATCTAATTCAATAATAATCTTTTTATCTAAACAAATAAAATCAACAACATATTCACCAATTGTATATTGTCTACGAAATTTGAGATTATGAAATTGCCTGTTACGTAATCTAGACCAGATAATTATTTCTTGTGGTGTTTGTTTTTTGCGAAGAGCTCTTGCTAAATTTATATTTTTTCTTTTCATAAGAATATAACCTTAAACCCTCACCCCAACCCTCTCCCATAGGGAGAGGGAGTTTAAGAGGCGATAATTTTCTTTTTTCTATAAAAATTTCAAAAGTATATTTCTATACTATTAAGCTTACCCTTTTTTCTCCCTTCCTTGGATTGCCATAGCCTTGTGCGTTGGCATCTGGGAGAAGGTGCCCGATACCTGTCTACCGAGGAGGTAGAGGGCGGATGAGGGTTGTTATTTTAATTCTTCCTTCTCTTTAATTTCCTTCTTGAAAAACCACTCATAAATTCCCAAGCACCAACTTATTGTATAAATAAAACTCACCAAAAATACTCCCCATTGCTCATTAATAAAAGCTGTGATATATCAAAATGGTTGTGATGCAAGTCCTAACACAAAACCCAATTTA
>JALWAF010000176.1:1179-1694 GCA_027016355.1 Candidatus Moraniibacteriota bacterium
TCTTTGCAACTAAAATAATTGCACCTGCACCCAAAAACACAATTGCTACTTGTGAAATAATGTCCCACATATTTTGTAATTTTACTAATTAAGCTTCTCTTTCAAAATTTCCATAACCATTTGAGGATTTGCTTTTCCACCTGTTTCTTTCATTACCTGACCCATCAGGTATTTGATGGCATTTTCTTTTCCTGATTTGTAATCATCCACTGATGGTCGATTTGCTTCCAGGACTGCATCAACACTTTTTTCCAGTTCTCCTGTGTCAGATACTTGTGCTAGATTTTTTTCATCAATGATGTGACTTGGATCATCATCGTCGCCAAAATACATTTCATGCAGTACTGTTTGAGCTGCTGATGAGTTGATTGTGCCGTCTGCAATAATTCCCATAAGCTCTGCAAAGTTTTCTGCTGAAATTTTAATATCTGTAATTTTGTGATTTTCTTTTGACATAATCCCCTGCAATTCTCCCACCAGATAATTTGCTGCGAGTTTTATCGCCTTTTTTTCAT
>JALWAF010000177.1 GCA_027016355.1 Candidatus Moraniibacteriota bacterium
CATACTATAACAGATATTTACAAAAAAAATCCTGATTTTTGGGCTGAGTTTATGATGCAACATGAACTTAATATGACATATCCAGAAGATTCGCCTGTACGTAGTGCCGTGATTACTTTTGTATCATTTATTGTATTTGGTTCGATTCCGCTGTTGCCATATATTTTTCAAATATCATCATTTGATAAAAGATTTATGATGGCAGCCACTTTTACAGCACTTGCTCTGACATTATTGGGATTTATACGGGCAAAATTTACAAAAGAATGCATCATCACTTCTATGTTAGAGATTGTTGGACTGGGTATGTCGGCTGCGTTTATCGCTTATTTTGTGGGAACATTTTTTGCTTGAGTTTGTAGATATGCAAAAAATAATATTCTATTTTGCAAAATAATCATCTCAGTAGTATTATAATTAAGTTATTGAATATAATAGATTTATGCAAAAGACACATAAGGGAATGTCAAAAATTTTTGTTTTGTTGCTCATAATTGGCATACTGATTATTTCAGCGATTATGTTTGGATATAGTGGCGGAAATACTGACAAGATAAAATCACAAGCAAAGACTAAAGCATATGACACAATTAATAAAAACAGTGAAGAAATTGTAGGAAAGGTAATTGATAATAGCAAAGAAACCGTTGGTGAAAAACTTATAGAAACAGGAGAAAAAATATTGGATAAAGAATAATAATTTAAAATAACAAAAATTCGTATGGATATATATGAGGAATCGGTTTTGTTACATAAAAAACACGGCGGTAAAATTGCAACAAAATTAAAAGTTGAACTAAACAACAAAAAAGATTTATCACTTGCGTATTCACCGGGAGTTGCAGGAGTATCACGAGCGATTAGTGAAGATGTTTCAAAAACAAAAGAATTAACAATTAAAAAAAATACAGTAGCGATAGTCTCAGATGGAAGTGCGATTTTGGGTTTGGGCAATTTAGGACCACACGCTGCACTGCCGGTAATGGAGGGTAAAGCTGCGCTTTTTAAACATTTTGCTGATGTGGATGCTTTCCCACTTTGTATTGATACACAAAACGTAGATGAAATTGTGGATTTTGTAAAAAAAGTATCTCCAACATTTGGAGGGATCAACTTAGAAGATGTCAGTGCGCCTAGGTGTTTTGAAGTGGAGGAGAGGCTTAGAGAAGAATTAGATATCCCAGTAATGCACGATGATCAACATGGTACAGCGGTCGTGGTGTTAGCAGGACTAATGAACGCTTTGAAGTTGCGTGGTAGCAAAAAAGAAAAGATTAAAGTTGTGATAAATGGTGTAGGAGCGGCAGGAGTGGCAATAACAAAAATTTTACTTGATTGGGGAGTTGATGATATCGTACTTTGTGATAGTCAGGGAATTATCTGTAATGAGCGCACAGGACTCAACGACACAAAAGTAAGGCTTATGAAGGCAACAAATGGCGGTGGCGTGTGTGGAATGTTAAAAGATGCACTAGAAGATGCAGATGTATTTATAGGGGTATCAGTTGCTAAGGCCTTGAAACCTGAAGCGCTAAAAATAATGAAAAAAGATCCAATAATCTTTGCACTAGCAAATCCAGAACCAGAAATAATGCCAGACGTAGCAAAGGAGGCTGGGGCGTTTGTAGTAGCAACGGGCAGAAGTGATTATCCAAATCAGGTAAATAACGTATTGGCTTTCCCTGGGAT
>JALWAF010000178.1 GCA_027016355.1 Candidatus Moraniibacteriota bacterium
ATAACATTATATCCACGCTCTCTCGCTCGCACAGCTAGAGGAAGTCCCACATAACCAAGTCCAAGCACTGCTACAGTTTGCTTTTTCATAATATTTTAGTATGTTTTTAAATTTATTAAATATCTATGTATTTAATGATACACTTTTTAAATATGTTGACAATAGATACTTGGATGAATTGCATATTTTGGTATATAATGTTATCATCATACAGTTTTGAAAAGGTTTAATTTTTTAGGGGGTAAATTTATGCATATAGGAATTAACGCTTCATTTCTGAGAAAGCCATATACAGGCATTGGACAAGTTACGACACATGTTTTGAACGAAATTGCCAAAAAAGCCAAGGAGGATAAATCAATGAAAAATCATAAGTTCTTTATATATTTAGAAGAAGATTGTGATATTGATTTACCAAAGAATTTTTATAAACGTACTTTTTTGCCACGTTTTTATAGGCGAGATGATCTGTTCCGTAAATTATTATGGGAAAAGATGTGGCTACCACGCAGGGCACACCGTGATGGATGTGATGTGTTGTTGAGTTTGTATCAAAGTGCGACAGTAATAAAATATACGGACATGAAACATGTTATGATTGTTCATGATGTCATCCCACATATTTTTCCAGAATATTTGGGTAATTGGCGTAAAAAATTATATTGGGAACAAGTAGAAAAAGGGATGTATTCATCAAACAAAATTATAGCAGTTTCACAACATACAAAAATTGATTTGCAAAAGAAATTAAATATAAAAGAAGCAAAGATTATTGTAAATAAAATTGCAGTGGATCCGATTTTTCAAAAAGAATATAGAGAAGATGACATAAAAAAAGTTTTACAAAAATATAATTTACAAAAAGGATATATTTATAGTGGCGGAGGATTGGAAATACGTAAAAATGTTGAAAGTACGATAAAGGCGTACAAGAAACTAACACAAAATGACGATAAAGTACCAGAATTAGTGATATCTGGAAAATTGATGCCAGAATTATCACCGATGATTACAGATGTAGAAAAATTGGTTGGTGAGTTGGGATTGAAGGATAAAGTAAAAATTTTAGGATTTGTACCACAAGAGGATTTACCAGCTTTGTATCTTGGAGCAAAACTATTTGTATTTCCGTCAAGATATGAAGGATTTGGCATGCCAGTACTTGAAGCGATGAATATGGGAACGCCTGCACTTACTGCAAGAAATTCATCACTAGAAGAGGTGGGTGGAGATGCGGTAGCATATGTAGAAAATGGAGATGTGGATGAATTATCTGAAAAACTAGAACAGTTATTACAAGACGAAAAAAGATTATCACAAATGAGTATGGAAGGAAGAGAGCGAGCAAAAGAGTTTTCATGGGAAAAATTTGTAGATACTGTTTGTGATGTTATGTGTGAAAAGTAAATTTATGACAAAAAAGAGACATTCAAATATCCCAGCATCTTATATGATGTTATTGAAAAATAATAAGATTTTATTATTAAGGCGTTTTAATACTGGATATGAAGATGGCAGTTACTCTTTGCCAGCTGGGCATGTTGATGAGGGAGAAAACTTTACAATGTGTGTTATAAGAGAGACAAAAGAAGAGATTGGAGTATCAATAAAACCTGAAGATGTAAAAGTTGTTCATATAATGCATCGTGATTCAGGTGCTCATGAAAATAATGAAAGAGTAGATGTGTTTTTTATTGCAAGAAAATGGCAAGGTAAAATTATAAATAAAGAACCAACAAAATGTGATAATTTAGAATGGTTTGATGTAGATAATCTTCCAGAAAATGTCATTCCATATATAAAACAAGCAATTAAAGGTATGAAAAATAAAAAATACTATAGTGAATGTGGCTGGTAGAAACGTATTAACTTTTTTGATGGACAAGGTTGCAATGTGTCTTTGCGTATAGTGTAGTGATACTTCTTGTGGGTATCATTTTTGCTATGGTTTTTTATGTTAGATAAATAAAATAGCACACATCACTTTTGTAAGTGATGTGTGCTTGTTTGGCTTAGAGGTCTATATTATCTGGTACGCCCTTGCCGGCGGATTTTGCAATTACCTCTAAGGGTTTTTTTAGACATGTGATGATGTGTTTTGGTATTCTTACCAGAAATTTACCAAAAACTTCATCAAGTACATAAGGAAACCACAATGTGAGTAATTCAATCAACACAGGCATATTCTTGCTAATGTTTTTGTTGTTGCGTACAGCTTCAATACTTGAGGTAAGTTCATGTTTCTTTTTATACAAAGGAATTATGTTTTTTAAGCACCGCAACATCTTTCCATTTTCATCTAAGCCCTTTGAAGCCCTCACATCTTTTTTTTCATTTTCTGTGAGTGGTGTAAATGCTTGACTTCCATGGTCTTTGTAAAAGTAATCAGAAAAATTGGCATCAGTTGCTTTGAGAGCTTTTTCCATAAAACTAGAAAAATTCTTGCGAGCTTCTCTCCCAATGCGTTTTACGCGTAAGTACCACAATGGCATAAGAAATAAAATGCCAAAGAGCATATACACAACAATAAATTGCATTGTAAAAAGCAATCCTTGGAGAACGCTTTGGAAAAACCCATCAGTTTTTGCGTTCATGATGGCAAATATGAAGATTATTATTGCAGCTACAAAGCCGTAAAAAAATCGAGTAGTAGAGTTGCGTTCTATCTCTATTACACTTCCACAAAATGCTCCTCCAATTAAAATCCATGCCCATATTGACCATGATGCGATTGCTATTAGTGGAGCCATGAAAAAACCGATGATTGTAAATTCCGTAAACATTGTTCGTCTCCTTTTGTAAGGTTTCATTGTTAAACTACGATTGACTAGTAAGTATAACTTACAAATGTTTTTTGTCAAGAGCAAGTACTTGAATTCTCATAGGAAAAATAGTTTATGCTATTTGTGATGTTATGTGTGAAAAGTAGAGACGCATTGCAATGCGTCTCTACGCATAGTGTGTAGCGACATATTTTGTAAATGTTGCTTAGGACAAGGTTCAACCTAGGGTCGACCCTAGGTTGAACCTTTTTTGTATGTGAGACAAATAAAAAACCAGCACGACATCGGTTGATGTGTGCTGGTTGTGAAAATCATGATGGATTTTCCTTGAATACAACCTCAACACCTTTTATATTTAAGGGCTGAAGTTTATCAAGGTTATTACCGATTTTCGAAAGAGCCAGCCATTCTTTGTGATCAACTGGCCAGTTTTTGCGAATATGGTCATTAACCTTTGTAACCATATCGTCATATTGTGCATATTGAACATTGAGTTTTATCCAGTTAGCAAGTGTTTTTGCGGTAAGAGGAGAGGCTGTTCCGCCTCTGATTTTCCTGGGAGGAAATAGTGCAGCACGTATTTCGTGCTGCGGGAGCTCTACATGAATCTCTACCGTGTAATCCGGCGTAGATTCATCATTGCCAAAAGTATAAATTTCAGTAGATTGATTTATAGCAGTCATTGCAACTTCACCACAGATTTTTAATGCCATTTTTTTCAGCCTGTCGATTTGCTGAGGGTATTTTTCATACACTTCAACTGTGTAGATAATTTCCATTTTTTAGCTCCTTTTTAGGATCTTAAAATCCTGACTTTTTGATTAAGAATAGCAGGCATAAAAACCTTCATGAGTTTTTGTTGAATATTTTATGTTAAAATTGTTTTATAAAACCCATGCCTCTTAGAAATCCTGTAAAAAAAGATCTTCCTTTTTTTGGGCCTACAACAATATTTAATATCAATGTTACTAAGGAAACAAATATCAGTATAGTTCCTGTGATAATTCCGTGTAAATAATTTTTCATAGACAGCCTCCCTCTTCTTAGTTTATTATTCTTATGTTAAACTACTAACAGGCGAGTATATCATATTTTAAATAATTTGTCAATGAATCAATTAACTAAAAATAAAAGATTACTAACAGTGCTAAATGTAATTGTAGTTACTGGATTGATACTACTTAATTATTTAGGATTATTTAGTAGTGGAGGAGACTCTGGCTTTTTGTTAGTTTCGGTTGGGATTTTTGTGTTGGCAATGTATCGGCCTGCTGTTGTGTTTGCATTGCTTGTTGGCGTTATACCTATTGAAATTATAAATATTATTCCAGAACAATTTGGCTTTGCATTACGTCCTTACCAATTGCTCGCGGGTATACTTTTTGGTGCAATTGTTTTGCGCGCTTTGTTTGGTGGTAAAACGCATCTACCTCTCCGGCAGACAGGTCGCAATGCGTCTCTACGACGAGTGCGTTGGAGTATTTTTGATACACTTATTGTTATTTTTATAGCTTTGGGATTTGGAAATTATTTTGCTCTCGGTATGCATGCAACGTCACTGAAACCATCGCTGATTGTATTGTCGTTTGGGATTTTGTATTTTGTAGTTAGGTTTTTTGTACGTACCAAAGAAGATTTGTTAGCGTTGTTTCCAATTTTGATTTCTAGTGGAGTGGTGATTGGATTGTATGGGATTTTTCAAAATCTTTTGTTTTTGACGGGGAAAAATTCTATGGAAGTGATGCCAGGGCGACCAAATGCTACATTTGCAGAGGCAGATTGGTTGGGTGTATATATGGTATTTATAATTGCAGTTGCACTGTCTTATTTGTATTACAATGCAAATCATAAACATTTGTGGAAGTTTTTTGATATTGCTCTTTTTTCGTCAACAACTGTATTTTTTGTAACGCTCATCATTACGGTAGCTCGTAGTGCTTGGTTGGGTGCTTTGGTTGTTATTTTTGTCTATCTTGCAATTTTGTTTTTACAAAAAAGATATAAACTTATGGCAATGCATTTGTTTTGGATTTTTGCTGTAAGTTTAACGAGTTTTATAATAGTTTTACTTTTTCATCTTACAAATTTTGAATTATTCAATAGAGTTGCTAGCACTGGCAATGGACTGCAAGAAATTACTGTATCTTGTCAGTGTAGTGGACAGGCCTGCCTGTCCACTACATCAGTGATTAATGATGTGAGTGAGTTAGCACAATATAATTGTCGTCATATTAATTTAGAAGAGATAGAAAGTGAAAAGGCTGGTGGAAATGAAGTTTTAAAAATCTATCGCAGAGATCCAAATGTTGCAGTGCGTAGTGATGTGTATTCTAAAACAGTAACTTTGATAAAACAAAATCCAATTATCGGTTATGGTTGGGGCAGTAGTGGAAAATTGTTAGGTAATGATGAAAATGGCACACCACTCAATGCTAGTAATGTATTTTTGGAAACGGTTTTGTCTATTGGTATTATTGGTGGGGTGATACTGGCTTTAATTTTTGGATTTGCATTTGTAGTAGCAATTAAAATATTGCGAAACACTAAAAGCTCAAGACAAAAAACTGTTGCTATTTTTGTAGTTATAGGAAGCTTTGCAATTATTGTGCCAAACCTTTTTAATGCTGGATTACTACTTGGATTTGTGTGGTTGTTCTTTGGAACTATTGCTGTTTTGCAAAAAATGTAATATAAATTTTATAAAAGAGTTATTTAACAACAAAAAAGAAAGGAGCGCATTATGTTAAATGGAAGAGAAGTACATGTCGGATATGGTGATATGGAATATTTCTGCACAATTATATCTGGTTGTACGGGTTCGTATCCCTTTTTACTTAGATGTAACGCATCTGGAGCGATCGTGCATGGTTTTACAGCTAGCGAAGCAAAAATGCTTCGCAACGGCACATTGCCAGGTTGTGCACTGGTGTAAAAATAATGTTTACAGGATAATAAAATGTATTATCCTGCGCTATAGCTCATAAGTAAATGTTACCGAAAGTAAGGCTGCATAGTTCATAATAGGGTTACCAAGAGGAAATGTATTTTTAATACAATTTTCCTCTT
>JALWAF010000179.1 GCA_027016355.1 Candidatus Moraniibacteriota bacterium
TTATGGTAACACTATTTATGAGATATGCACTAGAGCTTCGGTAACATTCTTTATGAGGTATAACGTAGGGTTGCATTATTTTTTGTTTTTGGTATAATGAATTTCGTGATATAAATTTTTGTTTTTGGGCCAGTAGCTCATCTGGTAGAGCGCCTCACTTGCACTGAGGAGGTAGCGGGTTCAAGTCCTGTCTGGTCCACAATTTGAGTCGAAAATCAAAAATTCTTATACCAAGAGTTTTTACAATTTTTAATTGAAAATGGGCGATTAGCTCAGCTGGTTAGAGCGCGTCACTGATAATGACGAGGTCCGAGGTTCAAGTCCCCGATCGCCCACAATAAAAAAGTTTAGTTATTGCAACTGAACTTTTTTGATTGAGGATATTGGTCATGAAAGAATTTCATGATTAAAATAATGTTTCTTTTTCTGGGAATGTAATTGATTGCAATTGTCTTTTTGATTTGTCTGTAGAGTCTATGAAAAATAATTTATTCATCTTGTGTTTGTTGATGATGGTAGTTTCTTTTTCGTCAAGAGAAATTATTGTGTCCGTTATACGACTACCACGATAATCTAATTCTGTAATTTTTATATCATTACCTATAGTGTAAATAACGTGTTCATAATCTTTTGCGAAGTGGACATTATCAAGTTTTTGTGAAAAACGGATAATTGACTGTATCTTATTTTCAGCACGAACTGGTTGCGTATTCCATTCACGTGTAGAATACAAAAATATTTCAAAAGGAGAATAAAAAATCAACTTCTTACCGTCATCTGAAAAATGAGCACCAATAATGTTTTTATTAATTTCTTTTGTATATACTTTATCCTTGTCTTTATTATAAATATACAAAACTTTTTTCGTATCATTGATAAGTACTACGCGGTGATTATCATAAGCAATAAGTCTGTAATCATCATCTGCAGTTGGCGTGTTAAATGTTGTAAGTATTTTAAAATCTTTACTTTTTTTATCACGATTATACAGTAATTCTTTTTGAGTGTTAAAAATATAAATACCATCATCAGCAAAATCATAGCTCAAGACTTTTTTTGCAATTATTGTAGGTTTCAAAGTCTCATCGTTAAATGTAAGATTTAGATGAAATAGTGTGTTTTGAGCAATAAAATATATAGCATCTTTTTCTTCAGGATCCCATCGTACTGATTTCAAATCAGTTTCATCAATAAAGTCAGATAGTTGATAAGACTCATTTGAGTTTAAATAACTGACAACATAATCTTTTTGTATAGAATCCTCAATATGAATAAGGGGAATTATTAATTGTTTATTATCTGGTGACCATTCAATGTTTTCATATTTATTTTTTGTAAATATTGTTTGAGGGAAGATGAATGTGTTTGTTGATTTGTCTTCTTTTGTATTAAATACATGCACAACAAGAGTCTTACCTAGTTGGTGTGTGCTTGCAAATATATTTTCATCCGGTGCAGGGAAGAAGCGATCTATATTATTAAGAGTAAAATATGTTCGTTCATAATTTTTACGCAATAAAACAATATTCCAAAATTCAGTTGATATACCACTATGAATATTAATTTCTTTATGCCACGGTTTAAATCCATCAGCAAATACAGTCAAAGTATGTTTTTTTGGTCGAAGACCTATTATAAAATATGAATCATTTATCACGTTTATGA
>JALWAF010000180.1 GCA_027016355.1 Candidatus Moraniibacteriota bacterium
ACAAATGAAGAGATATCTAGAGTTGAATATTTAATTAATACACGTCCACGTAAACGTTTTGGAGGATTGACCCCTGCTGAGGTGTTTTATCAAGAGACTGGTGTTGCATTATTTCCTTGAATGTACATACTAATCACAACCGTTCAACTAAATCTTTCAACATGGATTCCCGCTTTCAACACAGGTTGTCCCTCTCTCAATCATAGATTGATTCGCCTTGACGCAAAGCAAACGGAACTCAGTACCCATCACCTACAACTGTCCTGCAATATTGTAAATTGGCAACAATACAGAAAACACTAATACACCTACACCAATACCTAATATAACAATCAGAATTGGCTCAATAACTGATGATAAATTTCGTGTAATTTGATCTACTTCTGCATTATAAAATCGTGCGATATCTTCCAAAATTTCTCCTAATCGTCCAGTTTCTTCACCAATTTTTATCATACTTGAAACCATAGTCGGAAATGCATCATGCTTGAAAAATTCTGAATGAATCTCACCGCCCACTTTCACATCTTGAGCTGCTTTGAGAATAATATTTTTATATACAACATTATCTACAATATCAGCAACTACTATAAGTGCTCGTACAATTGGGATGCCTCCTTTGAGTAGTACTGACAGGTTTTCAGCAAAACGTGTTATGTATACATACCTAAAGAGTTTGCCAATAATGGGAATATTTAATTTCAATTTATCCCATTCTTTACTACCATCTTCTGATTTTACATAATATATCATTGCACCAATACCACCAAAGATAACCACAAGCACTGCCCACCAATAAGCCTGCATGAAATCTCCCAATTTAATCATTAATTCTGTATACCATGGAATTTCCACATCCAAATCTCTAATCACACCTGTAAGTTTTGGAAGTATCCATGTCATAGTTAAAAACCCGATAACACCCGCCACGCTAATCACAAACGTTGGATACATAAGTGCTCCTCGGATCTTGCTTTTTAATTGATAGTTTTGCTCTGCACTCTCAGCCACAAAATCAATCGCTCCTTGCAAATTACCAGAAACCTCACCAGCTCGTATCATACTAACCGCCAATGTTGAAAAGATGCCTTCATGTTTTCCAAATGCCTCTGATACGCTCATTCCATCTTCCACATCAGCAGCCACTTCAGATACAATTGTACGTAATTGAGCATTTTCTGACTGATCATGAATTGTTCTAAGAGCTGGAGCAATTGGAATCTTTGCACCCACTAACGTCGAAAATTCGCGATAGAACAACAAGAGATCTTTTTGATTTACAGAAGTAGTTAATCTCTCTATCGCTCCAGATATTGATTCACTTTGTTTAATTTCTTTTAAGTTAATCGGCACAAGTTCATTTTTTTGTAACAATTGTGTCGCCATAGCCTCATCAACAGCATCAATTTTACCACGTTTAATCTCACCTTCTTTCGTTTTTGCTTTAAATTTAAATTGCATACATATAAATTATAGAATTATGAGTATTATAAAATATTTATCTTATTACTTTTAAATTTCTGTATTACATTACTGACAAATCTGAAAATGACACTATTTATTCATCTATGTGAATTTGTTCTCCTCTACCTACCAACATTCTTACATAATCACGATTTTTTGCATATGTCATCGCATGATCAAGTGTAATGTCGCCTGCCTGCAATAATTCTGCTAATGATTTATCCAATGATATCATTCCTTCTTTTTGACTTGTTTCAATCACTGTATCTATTTGATATGTTTTATCTTCACGGATCAAGTTCTCAACAGCACTATTTTTTATCATAATTTCAATCGCTGGTACACGTCCTCCATTTGTATGTGGAATCAATCGCTGTGACATCACACCCAATAGTACATTTGCCAACTGAGCACGAATTTGATTTTGTTGATGTGATGGAAATGTATCTACGATACGATCAATTGTTTGCGCAGCATCATTTGTATGTAATGTTGCAAAAATCAAATGCCCAGTTTCAGCAGCTGTAATAGCTGTCCCAATTGTTTCAAGGTCACGCATTTCACCAATTAAAACTACATTCGCATCTTCACGAAGCGAAGCTCGAAGAGCTCCTCCAAAAGTCTGTGAATCTTGTCCAATTTCACGTTGATTGATAATACAACGATCTTGTTCATACATATATTCTATAGGATCCTCAATTGTAATAATGTGATGTTTTTTATTGTGATTAATATAATCAACTAAAGCCGCAAGTGTAGTCGACTTACCATGACCTACTGGACCCGTAACCAAAAATAACCCTTGCGAAAAATTAGCAAATTCATACACAAGTTGTGGTATACCAAGCTCATCAAGCGACCTAATATCACTATTAATTATACGCATCACAATACCAACATATCCTCGCTGATAAAAAACATTAGTACGGAAACGTACTTTATCTTCCAAACCATATGAAAAGTCAATTTCACCACTTTCCAAAAACTTTTCTTTATGATGAGAGTTCATAAGATAATCAGCAAACGCCTTTGTATCTTCTGGCAAAAGTACAGCCTCTTGTTCTAGAGGTATTAATTTACCATCAATTCTAAGTGTAGGATGTCGCCCAACTGCAAAATGAACATCGGACGCATTTTGTTGTGCTCCCAATCGTAATAAATTTTTAATTCGTTGCTCAATATGTAATGAACTCATATATTTTACTATTTTTATTTTTATGTTTCTAAAAAAACATTATTACTTACATTATGTATTTTTTTACTTTAGCTAATACTTCTGCCGGAGTAAAATGTGATTTTATCAAAAAATCTTTTGCTCCCAGTGCCATGCCCCGATCCACATCATCTTTTTGTGATAAATTAGTCAACAATACTACAGGAATTTTTTTCCATTCCTCTCTTTTACCAAGTGCCTCCAATACATCAAATCCATCCATATATGGCATAACTATATCTAATAATAATATATCTGGCTTTACGCCACCTTCTAATTTTTCAATTGCATCACGTCCATTACTTGCCAAAACAACATCATATCCTTCATCTTTGAGTTTTACTTCATAGATATCTCCGATAAATGCGTCGTCTTCCGCAATCATTATTGTCTTTTTTTCATTATCCTCTTGTGTCATATAATTACATTAATTATTATTCTTTATCATGTTTATGTTCTATTTCTTTGTGCATTTGATCTTCATCAGCAATTTCATCCATTTTACCACCAATACTCATATCGCCTTCCGTAACACGTTCCAACTCTGCAAGAGTGGTAAGTCCCAAAAGCATCTTAAGTATACCATCTTGCTTCAAAGTTATAAATCCCTTTTCACGAGCTAATTTTTCTACTTTTGGCATATTGCCATCCTCTTCAGTAATTAAGTTTTGCATATCACGATCAATATCAATTGCCTCATACAAAGCAAGTCGTCCTTGCAATCCAAGTCCACCACATTTTTTACATCCTTTCCCGTGTTGGAATTTAAATGGTGCATTTGGATCTAATCCATATTTTCTTTTTTCCTCATCACTAACACCTTTCAATCCCTCTCTTACTTTTTCTACAACATTAGCTGGTATATGCTCTTCTTCTTTGCAATATTCACATATACGACGCACAAGCCTTTGGGCTGCAATCACTCGAACAGATGATGCTATCAAAAATGGCTCAATGCCCAAATCTATAAGCCTAGGCAGTGCACCTACTGCATTATTTGTATGTACTGTTGAGAATACAAGATGCCCTGTGAGAGCAGCATGCACTGCCAATTCTGCCGTTTCGCCGTCACGAACCTCACCAACCATAATTACATTTGGATCTTGACGCAATATACTTCTAAGTCCACTAGCAAAAGTATATCCAATTTCAGGTTTAACCTGTGATTGATTTATTCCTGGTACAAAATATTCCACAGGATCTTCCAAAGTAATAATATTACGCTCTTCGCCATTTAAAATTTTCAAAAATGCATATAGCGTTGTTGATTTACCTGAACCAGTCGGACCAGTCATTAAAATCATACCAAATGGTTCCATAATACGTTCCAAAAACATCTCATATTGTGTACCCATCATACCAAGTTCTTTCAAATCAAATGTTTGACGATCTTTTTCCAAAACACGCATCACTATCTTTTCTCCCTCAACAACTGGCAAGCTTGATACACGAAAGTCAATATCATTACCTTTATCATTAATACGAAATCTCCCATCTTGAGGTTTTCTTTTTTCATCAATTTTTAAATTTGAAAGAATTTTAATACGAGATATTACAGCCTTACCAACCTCCAATGGAAATGTCAAAGATGAATGCAAAATTCCATCTTGACGAAATCGTACACGATACGTTTTATCAATCGGCTCGATATGAATATCCGACGCCTTGCCATCGAGTGCGTGTTTTATAATCACATGAACCAATTTTGCAACAGGTGCGTCCTGAATATTTTCTCTATCATCAATAACATTGAGTGAATCAGTCTTATCTTCACCTTCAATTTCAAATGATTGTACTACATCTTCAACAGCCTGCTCTGCACTGCCATATAACTTAAAAAGTCCTTCCATCACTTCGTCTGAAGCAAGATAAACAGTAATATTCATACGATCTTTTTGTGCAATAAATCGCAGTATATTCAGTGCATTAACATCTTGTGGCTCAACCATTGCAACATGCAATGTGTTAGTTTTTTTATCACTGTCAAAAATTATCATGTGATTTTTTCTTGCAATATCTTCAGACAATGTTTGTACAGATTTTTTATTTGCATTTGTCGGCATTTCGACAAGTGCTTTTACTCCCAACTTTTTTGCACGCACTTTTATATCATCCACAGAATCTCCAATAGACTTTTTTTTATTTTTATTTACGATATTTTCTTTTTTGTTTTTATCTTGCTCTGTCATAAATATATTTATGGTAAAAACGGATTTGGACGTTTTGTTTTTTCTGTAACTAATGGATTTGTGTTAGATGTCGCATTCATAACTGTATCAATTAAATCAAAATTAATTGGATTTCCTATAGAAGTTGGCGAAATCGCTCCCACACCTGGTATATAACCATATGCAAATGAAACAACGCCACTGAGCATTAAATCTTGTGCAGAAGTATCTTCCTCTCCTTCTTTATTATCTTTTTTTTGTTCGTTTTTTGTAAGCTCAAATGTTTTAAAAGCGTATAATCTTTTCATACGAAATAATTTATGCATAAATGTCTTGAAATTATCATATGAACCATTTACAATCAACTTGCCTTCGATTAAATTTGACCGTCCATCTGTAGCTGCTCCACTACGTACATCGCTACGTCCTTCCGAAAAGCCTACAGAAAATAAACTAACATTACTTTCATCTGCTAATTGAGAAATATCACTCAATAAAATTTCTTCTCGTTGATCATTTGGTACAAAGTCCTTCACATAATCCATTTCTGTAGAATGCGATTGGATTTCTTGTTGAAAAGCTGTAACCTTATCCAAACGTGCTTGCGCCTGCGCAAGTAGTTCCTCTTGTTGTTTAATTGAATCCTTAGTTGCTGAAGCTGCTTTTACCGATGGCACAACTTGTGCAATGATAAAATACAAAACCAACAAAAGGATAACTGGAAACAAAAGTATTCGTATAATCATATTTTTATTTTATTTAATTATTGAGTAATTTGTGTATCTGCACTATTTGTTACTTCATCTTCATTTGGAATAGTTGTTGTATTATTTTCTTCACTAATAGAATCTACTTCATTATTATTGCCAACAACATCAACAGATTCTTCTGTAGTATCTACTGTCATATTGTCTTGATTATTTTCATCTCCTATCATATTATCACTTTCATATGGAGATTGATCATATTTCACAACATCCATCGTAAGTGTAAATACGATACGTCCTGAATCATCTCTATCAGTTGTACCTACTTGTACATTGTCAAAATAAGTACTCGTTTTAAATGCATCAATCTGTTGTGCCATCACATCAAATGTATCTGCATCAGCAGTAATTGTTACACTGCCAGCACCTTTTAGTGTTGCAGAACCAGCTTCATATGTTTTTTTTGTATATGCGCCAGCATTATATTGAAATGACTTAAGCACAACACGGTTACCATCAGAGCTCTTCAAAATCATTATATTTTCAATTTCATTCAATATATCATTAGATTCATATTCTTTATAGAGTTCTTTTTCCATTGTATACGCACGAAGTGCAGAATCCGATGCCTCTTCAGATAATGCTGTGCTTATTTGCGTATTAACATTTAAAGTATCTGCTTCCAATGTTGCCAACTTATTATCTAATGATTTATTTTGCATTCTTAATCCAATCCACACAATAATCACTAATACCAATAATACTGCAGCAACAATTAACCCTTTTGAAACTGTCTTTTTATGACGACCTCCATTTTCTTCATTGTTGGCCGTATTTTGAAATCCTACGCCTGAAACCATAATTTTATTTTTATATTATTTACACTTTTAAAATGCTATTGCATTTTTATTTTTAAAAAATTATTTTTTCTCCTGTATATCTCGAAGTGCCAATCCAATTGCAACTGCAAACGCGCCTCCAAGCTCTTTTATTCTACCAGATTTTTGTTCATCATGCACTATGTGACTAAGTGGATTACCTGTAGTTACAGTAAGTCCTGTGATTTGATTAAAATATTCTGCCAATCCTACCAATTTTGAACCTCCGCCACAAAGCACTAATGCTTCAATTTTATCACTTTTTTGAACAGCAAGTACACGCTTTATTTCATTTGCAATAGCATTAAGAGATGGAAAACCAATCTTTGCTGCTCCTGTAAAAAAATTTTCACCACTTTCTTTTAATGAAACCGCCTTCTCTCTTGATATATTCATACCTTTCATAATTGCATTTGTTATATTAACTCCGCCAATATCAACACTTCTATTAACGTGTACAATACCCTTATCTACAAGTACAATATTTGTAGTCTTTGCTCCAATGTCTACCAATAAAAATCGTCCATCTGCATTGCCAATGACTGATCTAGCTAATGAAAATGATTCTAACTCCAATGAGGTGATTTTTACATCAACATCTTTAAATAATCCATCATAATATTGAACCTCACTCTTTGGTGCCGCAACTAACAGAACTTTCATTGTATTTTTCTGTTGCTTTTTATCTCCTTTGACATCTTTATCATCTTCATCCAAAATTTCCCAACTAACATTTACATCGTCTAGTGAAGCTGGTATATATTTTCTTGATTCAAACTTGATTGCATTTGCAACATCCTTTTCACTCATACGTGGGAAATCAACAATCATAACAAGTCCATTAAAGCTAGGAATTGCTACTGTTGCATTTTTTGTATGTGGTTTCATTTGTGCAAATAGCGCACTCAGTGCATCCCTCAATCGTTTTGCATAATCATTATCATATTCATCAGGCACCTCTTTTACATTTGTTACGTTTACCCAAGCATAGTTCACTAAATGAGCTTTGCCTTTTACAGACTTTAATTCTACAGCTTTTATAGATTGCGTTCCAAAATCAACACCTAGACTATACCCAGAATTTGAAGAAAAAAATGACATAAAATTCTTTATTTTTTTTATATATATTTATTTTAAAATTATACCACAGTTTTCAAATACTGTCATAAAAAATAACTCTCCCACAACTCAGGCACAACAAATATTATGTGTTTACCATTTGTTTATAGAGAGAGTCAAAAAATTTATTCTTTATTTAGCTGATTCTAGTGCATCTTTTACAGCTTTTTTTGTCTCTTGCATAATTTTATCTAACATTTTTTCATTAGTCTTAAGTGTTGTCTTCGCCTTTTCACGACCGACACCCAATTTTTCTTCTTTGTAACTATAAGAATGACCTTTTTTTGTTATCACTCCATATTCAACGCCTACATCCAAAACATCTCCAGAAAGTGAAATTCCTTCATTATACATAATATCGAATTCAGCAATTTTAAATGGAGGCGCTACCTTATTTTTCACTACTTTAACCTTTACGTGATTTCCAACAATATTATCACCTTTTTTAATTTGAGCTGCCCGTCGTACATCAAGTCTTACAGAAGAATAAAATTTAAGTGCATTTCCACCAGTAGTTGTTTCTGGATTACCAAATACAACACCAATTTTCATACGAATCTGATTAATAAAGATTACGACACAATTTGATTTTGCAATTATTGGTGTTAATTTTCTCATAGCTTGACTCATGAGTCGTGCTTGTCTTCCCATATGATGATCTCCCATTTCACCATCTATCTCAGCTTGTGGCGTAAGTGCTGCCACAGAATCAACTACCACTACATCAACCGCACCTGACTGTACTAATGTCTCAACAATATCAAGTGCCTGCTCACCAGCATCTGGTTGTGATACCAATAACTCATCAATATTTACTCCAATTCGCTGTGCATACTCCGGATCTAATGCATGTTCTGCATCTACAAACGCCGCTGTACCTCCTAATTTTTGTGCATTTGCTGCAACATGTAATGCTATTGTAGTTTTACCTGAGGACTCAGGTCCATAAATTTCTATAACACGACCACGAGGAAATCCTCCAACCCCTAAAGCTAAATCCAGAGAGAGTGAACCCGATGGTATTGTCTCTACATCCGTACGACGTGCCTCACCTAACTTCATAAGCATCCCATCACCGAATTTTGTACGAATTTCATCCACAACTGCCTCAACTCCCTTATTATCTTTTTTTTCTTCTCCTTTTTCATTCTTTTTTGCAACTTTCTTTTTTGCCATAAAAATAATATCAACTAATTACATCCCCTCATTTTTAAACTAAGTCCTTATATAAAATATATTATACCAAATATACAATAATTGTCACTTTTTTTTCATATCTTCACTATCGCTATTATCATTTTCTTCAAACTCATATTTCCAATCGCGAATGATTTCGTTCTTTTTACTTATAGGTCTAAACTTCTCTCCATCATCATCACTAATAAGGGTATTTGCACCATTACTTGTTGTTATGATAATACTATCATTTGCTTCAAATACTTCTTCTTGATCTAATTCCAAAGTATCATTATATACATCATTATCATCTGCAATAACATGAATCCAAACTGGCTCATTTTGAGATTTTATAATTAAATGTTTTTTTTGTTTTTGGTCACTTTGTTTTTGTTGCACTTCATAAACTGCATTTATTATTATTTGCTCATCACTCTCTTTATTAAATTTATTAATACTACGCACATTTATTGTATTCACTCCTTGAGTCAAATTTATTTCACTTTCAAATGTGCCATCATCATTTACAAAAATCTGTTGTTCATTTATAAATACACGAGAATTATTTCTAGTCTTACCTCGCACAACAATCTTATTGTTTTCAATAGTGCTACCATATACTGGTTCATCAACAACAACCCATGGGGATGACACAAAATTATCAACACTAAAATATAAATATAGTCCCACAGCTGACAATACAAAAAAACCCACAATAGCAACAATAATACGTGGAGTCAATACAAGACGAGGTACTTTTGGTAATTTATTCACCTCTTCTTCAACATCTTTATGATAAATATTTTGATATATACTATACTCACGATCAAATAGATCTAATAATACATCCTCAGGCACACCAAAAAATTGTGCATATGATCTGACAAATCCTTTTACATATACTCGCGTAGGAAGATTATCATATTGCCCCTCCTCCAATGCTTTAATATATGCTACCTTTACATTAATTCTTCGTGATAAATCTTGTACTCGTAGATGTCTATCTTTACGCAAAATTCTCAATTTTTCACCAAGCGTTAACGACTTGATTTTTTTTCGTACAAAATTACGTTTTTTCATAATATAATTAAATCACACTGACAAATTATCACTTCCCAGCAGAAAATATATTACGTTTTTTTAATTTATTTCCTGCATTTCATCCGACTCTTTTGCTACTAATATTTTCCTTGGTTTTGAACCTTCTGCTGGACCAACAACACCATTTTCTTCAAGTTCATCAATCAATCTTGCTGCTCGTGAATATCCAACACGTAACCTACGTTGAATATACGATGTTGAAGCTTTGCCTGCTGCTATTACCAATTCTTTCGCTTCTTCATAAATTGGATCTTCTGACTCACCAGAGCTACCTGGAGAATCATCAAAATTTACAGATGTAATACCTTTTGTTGTTGTCACAGTACCATTTTCACTATCAGTTGCAAAATCTTCATCAATATTATAAGCTCCCGTAGATTCTGCTTGTCGCTTTATAAATTTTACAACTTTCTGAACCTCTTTTTCTTGTACAAATGGACTTTGCAATCGTACAGGATTTGAATTTTGTGGTCCTACAAATAACATGTCTCCATTACCAATAAGTTTTTCTGCTCCTGGTCTATCTATAATTGTTCTTGAATCAATATTTGAATTAACTTTAAGAGCAATTCTGGTTGGTAAGTTTGCTTTAATAAGTCCCGTAATTACTTCTACACTTGGTCTTTGCGTAGAAATAATAAGATGAATTCCTACAGCACGTGACATTTGTGCTAGTCTTACTATCGATGCTTCTACCTCTTTACCATTGGAAGCCATGAGATCAGATAACTCATCAATAACAATAACAATTGCTGGTAAATTCTCCATTTCCTGAGTAACTTGATTACCAGTATCCGGATCAGTAAAGGTATGCATTTCTCCTGACGCCATTTTACTTCTGTAAGACTCTATATCTCGCACACCACTCTCTTGAAGTAACTTATACCTGCGTTCCATCTCAGATATCGCCCACTTAAGAGCATTAATTACTTTGCCATTTTCAACAATAACATCAGAAAGCAAATGTGGTATACCACTATACAGAGATAATTCTACACGTTTTGGATCTACAAGAATCAACTTTAATTCTTCTGGAGAATTCTTATAAAGTAATGACAATAAAATGCAGTTAATAGTAACAGACTTTCCAGAGCCAGTAGTTCCCGCAACCAAGAGATGTGGCATTTTTGCAAGATCTTCAAAAACGTAATCACCATTTACATCTTCTCCCAGAGCAAGTAATAATTTTTTATCTGATTCATCAAATTCATCTGTATTAAATAATTCTCTCATCCTCACAATTGCTGTTGATTTATTTGGCACTTCAATACCTACAAGTGATTTACCCGGAATCGGGGCCTCAATACGAATTGGATGTGCAGCAAGTGACAAGGCCAAATCAGCATTTAAAGCTGTAATACGTGAAAGTTTTACACCACTTTGAGGTCGAAAACTATATTGAGTTACTGTCGGACCAGTAACGATATCTTCTAGCTCCATTGCGATTCCAAAGTTTTTGAAAGTTTCTTGAATATTGCGTGCATTTTGTTCTACATTACCACCCTTTGCCTTGTCACCTCCACGAGCAAGTAATTTAAGCGGTGGCAACTCCCAATCTACATCAGGTGATTGTGTCATTTGTTTTGTGTCACTATTGTGTGCGTCCACAACTTGTTGGATTTTGTCTTCTTGAACATCATCAATTTCTTTTTCTGCATTTGCATCAGCGTTCTGAGTATAGTCTGACATATTAATAACTTGTTCATCATCAAATTCCTCGTCATCAAATTCCTCCTCTTCCAAATATTCATCTGAATCATCAACCTCATCCGCAATAACATCCTCTTCTACATCTTCCTCTTCCGATTCATCATCAACTTCTTTGGCTTTATCCTGTTTGTCATTTTTCCTACGAGTGAAAAAGCCCTCTTCACCATTCTTGGTTTTTTTGATGACTGGCACATAATCTCCAAGTCCTACCAAAGACATATTAAATGCAATAATAAGCCCCACCACTCCCAAAGCAATAAGTATAATTACACTTGCAATCTTTCCTGTGAATGTAACAAGTGCTGCTGCCAATACATAACCCAAGTATCCGCCACCGCTACCGCTTTGTGCTATCTCTTTAAAATCTTTTGTATCAAATGGCATGATATGCATAAGAGCTAATACTCCCCAAAATGCAATAGCAATACCAATAATTTTTGTTACATAAAATTGTGTCTCTACTTTCTTGCGCAAAAGCACAATGCCCGCATAAATAAAAACTAACGGTGCCAAATATTTACCAAAACCAAATATCATGCCCGATAGTTTGGACAATTTTTCACCTGCAATACCAGATGCATCAAAAAATCCAAGTACAAAAATAACTGCAATCAAAAAAAGTAAAACAGCAACGATTGAACGTTTCGCATGAGCACTTAATTGCAATGCTACAAAATCCTCACCGTCACCTTCATATTCTTCATCTTTTTCTTTTTTTCTCCCCATAATTTGTATTAATATAATATTCTATATATTATCACATAAAACCCATTTTCAGCAATAAAAACAAAAAAAGCCGACCTCCCTCATAGAGTCGGTTTTTTGTTACCAAATTATTTATGGCGTAATCCTAATGTGTCCATTATTTGATGTACTTCATCATGTCTATTCATTTGATGTAATTCGTGAGCCTCTACAAACAATTCAAATTTATCTCTTGTATTTATAATATTCCCTATTTTCTTATTCTCTGATATTTGTTTAAATTCATTCCAATCGTTGTTTTCAATTGCATCTTTTATATTAGCACCTCTTCTATACCTCCTCATATCTCTACCAGGATGTTCAATACCAACTTCCTCCAGTGTCTGTCGTGCTTGTTTCAACTTTCCTTCTCGTCGCAAATTATGTGCAGTTGCAATTGCACTGAATTCTTTTCGCGTATTTAATTTATCAGATCTAGAACGCTTCTTAGCAGAGGCTCTAAACGCTTTAGAATTATTATTTCTAATTGCTTCCTCTACGGCTGCATGATTTTGACACTCAGGACCAAAATGTGCACTAGTTACACTAACACCCAGCGCTCCTGCTGCAATTACTGCTGCAAATGATCCAACTAATACCTTCTTCTTATTTGTCATAATGTTATTTCTAATAATTATTATTGTGTAGTTAGCTATTCTCCACATTCCTTATTACGCACTAATAATTATTTTCTTTCAACATGTGCCAGAAATTTCTAAGGATACAGAGTTATTGCACCTGAACGCATGCAGAATGTACTATTTGCCTAATATTATCTGACATTTTTTCACAAGTGCATATTTGTTCCTTGCTCCTATGTATTTTTTGTATTTTTTTTATATGTCTATTTCGTACATTTGGGTTATCTCCACGCATACCATGTTTGTGAATTTTACATGCTACAAATATATCTTCGTCAATTTTCTTACCCGATATCATAAATATTTGCCCATCAATAATATCCTTAGAATTCAAATTTGGAATATTTTCATACATCACATACCATTTATATCCACGTGGTGTCACAAGTGTAAAATATTCATCATTACAACCAATAACCCTGCCAACAATAATTCCTTCTTCTGGCACATCAAACATACGTGCTTGTCTACTCTCTACACTATGATAATAATGCAAATGACTAAGTATATCATCAACAACATAACTAATGCCACAAGAATAAAATATTGTACCAATTGCAATACTCAATACAGCATTAGCAGCTATAAGAATCACTAAAGAATATTTATAACCTTGCTTTGTATGGCGCACTAAAATATCAAATAATATCACAAATATACTTGCAAAAATGATCCATAACAAAGGCAAAATGACTATTAAATGACGCACAAAATTCATATGTGGCACACCTCGCATAAACAATGCACTATTTGCAAATGTAAATATAATCAAACTAACCGTCAGTGCACCTGCAACAATACAAAGTCCTCCAATAAACCAAAGGATAGTGTTTTTTGCAACAAAATACCACTTAGGAGTTTGTTTAACCTTGCCTTGCAAAATTTCATTCATTGCATTTTGTGATATCTTACCAATTGAAGATTTAGAATTTCTATCCGTCATAAACTCACATTAAAAAATTAATACCCTTTTGTGCACATAAATCATAAAATTGTTTTTTGGCTCGACTTAAATGTGTTGCAACTGTTCCTGGAGGTTTTTTCAAAATATCAGAAATTTCTTCATAACTCTTATCTTCTATATACTTTAATATAAGAATTTCCCTATATTTATCATTCATATCTTTCATGATGTCTGCCACTGTTTCTTTTAATATATCTTTATCTATATCAGCTTGAATGTCTTGTGTATCTACGATACGCTCCAGAAATTCATCATCAACTTGCACTACATTTCCTTGTGGTCTAGATTTATTTTTACGCCAATTACTAATAGTTTCATTATGTACTATACGATATATCCATGAAGAGAAAGCTAAATTGTTATCAAAATTATTTAAATTTTGATAAGCTTTAAGAAAACTATCTTGCAATATGTCTTCTGCTTCTTCGATTGTCACAGATGATATGCGTCTAATATACATAAGCAATCTTTTTTCATATCTTTCCATTAACACCCCAAAAACAGCTGGGTCACTACTGACTAAAGACACAAGCTCTTTATCTGTTTTGATATCTACAGCATCAATTACTACCATATATACAATATATCTATTATCGTACTACGCGCTTAAATATTTTTTATTTCAAGTAGTGGCTATATGGAGAAACTTTGCAATTACATATGCCACATCATCCACAAAACAAGCTACCTTGTCCATCATAGAATCATCACTACATCTATACCTTTTTACACGAATATGTTGAGCTTTTGCAAACTGTGCAAATAATCCATCCGTTAAATACTTATCACCAATTGCAATAACTAAACATGTTTCGTCAATATACTTAAGAATTTTTTTGTTTGGTTTTTTGTGTGGCGCTTCAATATATGGAATATTTATACTCGCAGCTATTTCTCTACTCCTATTGCCATTATAATTATTTGAAAATATATATACTACATTTTTTTTCTCCAATTCACGCACAACTTTAATGACTTCTTTTTTAATTTGTTTTTTTGAACTACATGTCAAAGTACCATCAATATCCAAAATTACAGTAGCATCTACAATATCATGTATATCTAATTCATGAAAAAAAACGTTCTCATCTTTTATAAACATGCCCTTAATATAATTATAATGTTTGTAGTATATCACAAAAACAATTTTATCTACATTATAAAACTCAATCAATTTGACACCTTACTCTTTCATATGTACGATACTTAATAATTGTTTAGTTTTTTTACAATAATTCAACAAGGGAGAATACGAGATGAAATCGCCTCGCAGAATTGCTATTATTTTGGGCTCAACATCAGATTTTGCCCAATGTCGTAAAGCCATACCTATTTTGAAGACTGCTGAAAATGATGGAAAAATAGAATTAATTACACCAAAAAAAGGAGACAAAATTATCGTCGCAAGTATTCACAGACACAAAAATTATCTTTTACATAAAATACTTCCTTATTTAATTGAGCAAGGTGTCACAACTATTATATGTGGTGCAGGCCACGCCGCTCATCTTCCAGGTATGGTTGATTCTCATCTACGTTATGACTTAAGAAATAACACTGTCTCTGTCATTGGCGTAGCTTTCGAAGATTTAAATCAACCCATCCACACAATTGCAGCAATGCTAAGCATTTCCGATGTACCCAATACAAATGTAATTTTTGATGGCAATCATGTCGGTCCACATGGCATGTGTTATGCATGTAAAATTGCAATAAATGAAAAACTACCGCCAATAACATTGCCAAATCCAGTGAAAAAACCTCATGGGACATTTGATTGGACAGATATTGAACAATTATAATTCAAAAAGCCATCTACAAAACTTGCAGATGGCTTTTTATAATAGAACTAAACTTACATACTTGGTATTTCATTTTGCATTTTTTTCATTTGTTCTTTATATCCTGCCATTTGTTCTTTTAACATTTCACATTGATCTTCGAACTTTACATCTGATGGTACTGAGAAATCAGCTTCGGTCGATGGAGTACATTTTATACTTCCTGCTTCTTCTTTTGTCTCAAGTTCTTCAATTGTAAAATCATCTTCATACTGTTGTTTGGGCATATCTTCTTGTCCAAACCCCATATCTTTTTGGAAATTTTCCAAACATTTTTTGTCCATCTTGAATCCAGTTTTTGTAGCTTCATCCCAAGTGTAAGTTGTGCCATCTGTAACTAATACTACTTGCTTTTTACCATTCTCCATTCCTTCAGATCGCATTTTTGTACCATTTGTATATGTCACCCAATTATTTTCAGTATCTTCACATTTCATAGCGACACCCTTTTTCATAGCATCTTTTAACCCTCCTATCATACCCTTACTATCTTCAACCATTTGTTTACCACTATCCACTTTGGATGTTACGTCATTTTTTACATCCTTCAATTGATTTATTTTTTCACCACACCCACTCAATGTAATGACTCCTGCCACAAGTCCTACAAAAATAAAACTTTTTACTACATTTTCTTTTTTCATATCTTTTTCAATTAATGAATTTACATTGTAATTATAATTCCTAAAGGTCATTTTTGCAACTTTTCAAAATATCTTTTTAACAAAAAATTACACATCTAACTGTTATATATTTCATAAAGAATAATTCCTGCACTAATTGCAACATTCAGTGATTCCATTTCAGGATCACTTTTTATATTTATCATTTCATCTGCCAAACTTTTTACAATTTTATCTACTCCATGACTCTCACTGCCCAACACCACACAAAACTTACTTTTATTTACAAATGCATTTTTTACCTCCATACCTCCACCGACATCTGTTACAAAAACTTTCATTTTACTTTTTATCTCTTGTAAAACTTGTTTGTCTTTATCAAATGTTGCATTGACTTTAAAAATAGCATCTTTAGCAGATTGAATAACTTTTGGATTATATAAATCCACACAACCCTCATCAAGCACAATTTCACTAACGCCAAAGGCTATAGAACTTCTAAGGATTGTCCCCAAATTTCCAGGATCTTTAACATTATTTAAATATAATATTTTATTTTCAAAGTTTACCTTATTCTTTTTATTTTTATTATAAACTGCCACTATCCCTGATGCAGTTTCCAAATTAGAAAAATGTTTATTTACATCTTCAGTTATAATAAACAAATTTTCTGGTCCTACTTTTTTTACTATGGACTTAACTTTGTTACAATCACTGTCCAATATTTTTTGCGTCATAAACAAAGTCTCTGGTTCATATCCACTATTTATTGCGTCGTATATAATAGCTACATTTTCAACCACAAATTTACCAAGCTTATTTCGATATTTTTTAACTCCCAATTTCTTAAGGAATTTTATTTTTTTATTATCTTTACTAACTATTTCTTCCATAATATAAATTTATCTTTACTATAATATAAGCTAGTATATCATATATAATAAAACCCTGTGCAAATATTTTTTACACAAGGTTCTTGTAATTTAAGGATTAAATTTATTTTTGATTATCATATTGCTCTTCACTAAAAGGACAATCTTGTGGCACATCTTTTGCTTCAAATTCTTCGATACTTTCTATCCGAAATGCATCACTATATAAACAAAGATAATTTGTAGTGTTCATTGGTGGTGTTCCCATTCTTTCAAATCTGGGACATTTATTCAACCGACACACCAACTCTACCCTCTTCAAATCATTCAATCCCTCAGAAGTCCAATGCCCAGCTCCAAAATCAACTCTGGATACGTCACATTCAACATTTGCACTGGGAAACATTTTTTTGACAGCTTTACCAACTTTTTCAGCTAGTTTGTTACGAATAACATTGCCACATTTAACGTGTTGTGGAAATTTAGTTATTTCAATGCTTATTTCTGTACCGAGTCCATAACTCATTGCATCAACTGGAAATAAATTTAACATTTCCTCTTCATTACCAATATCAAGCTCTGGAATTG
>JALWAF010000181.1 GCA_027016355.1 Candidatus Moraniibacteriota bacterium
CAACCATCATTATTTGAAAAACTAATAAATTAATCATTAAATTTACAAAAGCCACTCAGCCGGCGATTAAGCCGGCAAACCCAAAGCCACCGGTAGGACCGGTGGTCGATTACTTTTAGGCTAATAATAGTAAAATAATTGCAACAATAAGTAATGATGTGCTAATCCATGCGAACCAATTTGGTTGAGTTATTTGACATTCATAGCGAGTCATATCTTTTGTTTTGTTTATATAAAATTGTCTTATGAGATTTTCTTTAATTTTGCCAGCATTGAATTTTTTGAGAATATAATATTCGTCATCATACTTTTTGTAAATACTACAAATATTTTTGTACAAAGTTTTGGAAATGTTATCAAGTATAGATAAATATTGAAGTAGAGCAATAAAAAGAGTAATAACTGCTACAAAGTTACTCCATCTAGTGAGCATGATATCTTTTCCATGACTAGTATAACCAATGAAAAATACAAAAAGAGCAGATAGAGCAATAACTATATGATATGTGTACATTCGTCCATTTAATGTTGAAGCAGTATTTTGCATATCAAAAAACAACGCAATTTTGCGTTCTTCTAATTCATCTAAATATTTTTGTAATTTTTCAGTTGTTGTCATTCGATTATAACTAATACTGAACTAAGAATGATAGCAGATTTTTTAGTATTCGTCAAGCGTTTTTATTTGAATTCTAATCCAAAACTGAGTTCAATAGCATCTAAATTTTGTCTCATGAGATAAACTATTTTTTGAATAAACAGAAAATCCACCGAAGCAGATTTTCTGTTTCGGTGGATTTTAATTTGTCTTTTTTGCTTTACCTTTTCGAGTATCTTCTACAGATTGTGCCTCTGCAGTGCACATTGTTTGATTAATTTTAGCATTGTTTTGATAAACTGGATGACCAGACACATTTTCCAATGTAAATACATTGTTACCACTTATTGGGAATTGTTCATTACACCCAGCGCCAAACATCATCGGTATACCATCTACCACACGTAAACCACATAAGGGCAACAGATTTTCAGAAAAATGCTTTTCTTTTAACGGCACACTGATTATTATCCATGGCAATTCATTCCACACCAATGTATGTATAGATAATAAGTCATTGCGTGTAGTTAATGGTTCATAATGCAAAAACTCGAGTTTTGTCACAAATTCCTCTACGCCTGGCCGTGTCATCATGCATACATAATGTATCAAATTCACATCTTTGATAAAATTACGTAAATAATCTATCGTTTCATACTCGTAGTAGCCATCTTCATGTACCAAAACTTGTCCTTCTCTCAAATGCATAGTTTTTCCTCCTAGGATAGTTTTTTATTTTTCTTATTGTTAAAGTATGGCTGTTAACAATACATCAAAAATATAGTTTAGTCAAATATGTATTCTTACATTCTACTCCCAATCTTAATTCAAACTCAACCTTAATAGTATGTCATTCCGGAAACCTGCCTCTGCCGACAGACAGGTGTTTATTTCTTCAAGAACGAAGTGATTGAATAGAAATAACATTGTCCAGAATCTATACTGTAATAGTAAAGTTTATATTACAAGACAAACGGTTTTTTATACCGAACGGACAGATTAGGTGATACTATTCCTACTCAAAAAACCTAGTTTGCAAAAAATAACAATTTTTTATAAT
>JALWAF010000182.1:0-14745 GCA_027016355.1 Candidatus Moraniibacteriota bacterium
AAATATCATGGCATGAAGCAAAAACTGAAGCTGAAAAATATGGCAAGATAAATAAAAGTGTTTTAAAAAAATTAAACTCTCTTAAAAGGGCATTAAGTCAAAAAGATGAAGAGATAAACAAACTTAAAAAAGGCAAGGAAAGACAAGTGGCAATAGAAGATGCTAGAAAATTTAGAGCTAGTGTTACGCGCGAATTATATGATTTTGTGCAAATACAAAAAGAACAAGACAATAAAAAGCGTGAACAAAATTTGGAACATAAACAAAGAGTCAATAAATTATATGATGAGGTTCTTACGGATGCAAAGCAAAATCATGTAGAGAGTAATGCTCAAATAAGAGATTTGGTGCGTGATGTAGAAAAACAAGTTAGAAATAAGAGAAAGGAGATAAGTGAGGCTAATAAAAAAGATAGGGCTTTTAAAATAAAAGAATTGGTTGATTTGAAAGAATCACTTGTGCAAAATTTAAAAAATATAATAGATGAAAAGATTGTAGCTGATGAGAAAAAGAAGAAAGATAAAAAGATTGCTAGGAATAATGCAAGTAGAAAGACGGGAGAGCCAACAAAAATGAATGCAAATGATAATGGACGGGCTGATAAGCAGAAGCAATTTGAAGTAAATGAGCAAGAGATTAATGATGAAATAAATGCTCTTTTTGATAGTGAAGGAATTGAAAAATATATTGGGACGGGCAAAAGTAAAAAAGTGCAAAAAAATCGTCGTAGAATAGATACTTACAAAAAAGAAATTATTGAGAGTATTATTGAAATTGAAAATGCAGCTGGTCGCAAAATAAATCGTGGACAATTTGCGATTGATTATGCAAGTGAAAAACAAGCAACAGCTATTGCCAAAATTTTGGGAGATACGGTTAAAAGAGCGTACACAGAAGAGCAACTAAAAGAAATTCAAAAAACGCGTGATGCAGCAGATATCACATTTACGCAGATGGATAAGTATAATAAAGAGTACGATAGTTTGAATGCTAGTGCAGAACAAGCGGGAGATGAAAAGTTTAAAGAAGTAACGCGTGAGGTATGGAAAGAGTTCGCTGTACGTGGTTTTTTGGTAAAGGATCGTGAAACTGGAGAAATTAAGGTAAGTGGTAAAACGAATACGGATAGCAAAGTGTCATTGTATCTTTTGCAAAAAGCAGGAATGAGTGTGAAAAATGTGAAGTATCTAGCTCCGGGTGAATATGATCCTGGGAAGTTTAACATTGATACTGGTAAACAAGATGGTTTAATTATATTGGATGATGGTACAGTTATTATAGATCATCATGGTGAAAATTCTCCACTCGATACTTCTGCTGCTGGGGAAGTATATGATATTTTAGCGCGTCTAGGAATGTTAGAAAAAAATGAAGATATGGACCGTTTGATTGAATTTGTAAATCAAGTTGATAATTTTGACTATCCAAATGCTCAAAAATATTTTAAAAATTATTTTGAGAATGCGCATAAAACCATATTGGGTACATACCGCATGTTGCCGCCTAAAGTGCTGGAGGATTTCTTTGCTTATAAAGATAATAAAACAGGTAAACCGTTATCACCAACAGAACCATTGTCAATTGCACTTAGGCGTAAATTTTATATTGAAAATCAACCAAATAGCAAAAAGGAAAGCCGTGGACAAAAAGTAAAAAAGAATATCGAAGAACAACACAAACGTTTAGAACAAATGGAAAAAGATGGATTGATTGTAGAGTCGGATAGGTATGGAAAAATTTGCGTAGTGACAGAGGGTAATTTCTATAATGACGCTATGCGTGCTTATGGATGTGATACTGTTATATTTTGGAACAAAGATGAAAATGATGTTTTTATATCTAGTCTTGTAGGTAAACCAATTGAGGACACCTTTGATCAGGGTGATAATATTCGTAAAACAATGTGGATTAAGTCAAAAAGCTCAGATGATAAATTGACTATGCAGTTAAGAGATGTTTTAGAAAAAATGACAGATGGTAAGTTGAAAATATCAGATAAATTACAAAAAATATTAGATACTAATGGAGAACGTACAGATCGTGTAGAGTTAACAGAGATAGAAAGTAAATATCTCACACCTTATATTGAGCGTGTGCAAGCAAATATAAAATTTATAGACACACTAGATTTTTCAGACCTTAAAGGTAAACAGATAGCACAAGAGAAGAAAAAACTTGTGAGCATGGTTTGGAAGGAGTTGGAAGATGATATAAATAAATCAATGCGGTTTACGTCTGGACAAACAGAAGATATTATAGAATTGATTAAAGATAAAATATAAAAAATATGTCAACACAAAAAAGTGAACAACGTGTAAATTTACTCAAGCAACACTTGAAAGAATCAAGAGAAATATGTAAAGGTAAATGCGATGCGATTGATGCGGATGTTTTGGCTAAACAACAAACGTCTGGTACAATGAATGGTAAAGAACAAAAAGGCAAAAAAGTAAAAAAACAAATTAAAAAAGGTAATATGAAACTAGAAAATCCAAGTGTACTTGCTAGAGATATACCAAGTGATGGTACAAGTAAAACAAAGACAAATAATCAATATGATGTTCGTGAAATCGCGGAAAATTCTTGGGCTGATGAGGAAAAAGCTGATTTTGATAAAGAATGGGCTAAGAAAGAGCAAAAACAATCCACTAATAATAATGTATCTGAAGAACTTGTAGATGATCCAGAGGCAGCTGCTATGGGAGGATTTGATCGTGGTTCTGGGAATGAAAATGAAATGTCGCTACAAAGGGAGGAGGGTGGCACAGAAGATGATGAAAAAAATATAGAAGAACTTGATCCAAGTGCAATTACTGAAGTACGAGAGGGTGATAAAAAAAATGAAGCAGATATGGAGCAATTGAGAGTGGCTTTGGATAAGGCTCGTGATGCATTAGTTACAAAAAAACGAAGAGCGGAGACGTCAGTTGATAAAATTAAATCGTTATTGGGTAGAGTTAGTATTGGCAATGTTAGTGATGAAATAAAACAAATTGAAGATGAATATAATAGTATTCTCATGCAGTTGAAAGATAAATTATTACAAGAAAGAGATTCTGAAAATACAAGTGAAGAACGTAAGAGAGAAATAAATGCCGAGATAAAATTCATGGCAATAAATGAGGGAATTAAATTAAATGATGCAGAAACAAAAGTAAGATTGGAAACAAAGTGGGGAGCGATTGGTAATAAAATTAACAAAGTTGGATTATGGTATAAAAATTTACCAAAAAGTGTTAAATATGCCATGACCGGAGCATTATTTGCTGGAGGAGCAGCACTTACTATGAGTGGTGGTGGCGTTGTGGCAGGTGGAGCACTTGCTTCAATTAAAGGTTTGAAACGTGTTTTTGGTGCGACTGCTGTGGGTGTGGGTGTTGGCGCTGGGTTAGAAGCAAAAGTAAATGCAAAAAGACAGAAGAAATTGATGGAGGCTATGAAAAAATTTGGAGAAATGTCTCTGGAAGAGCAAAATGAAATTATCAATGGTATAGATAATTTTAATAATAAAACACAGGAGGAGTATGAAAAAATAAAAACATCCAGAAGAAGAATTAAATTTGCAGCAATAAGTTCCGCAGCAGCATTGCTTGTAGGCGGGAAAGTAGCATCACATTTTATGTCAGGAGATGGTGTCGGTGATGTAGTGCATGGAAACAATGTATCAGGTGGAGGAGTACATGAAGGTCCTGGTACACCTTGGTTGAAAAAAGAATTGGAGGCAGATCATGAGAAAGTATCATCAGATGGAACAATAATAGAAAACACATTCGAACAAGAAGCAGATAAGACATTTTCTCAGTATCAGTTTAATGATAAAATTCCTGATATTTCAGAAACTGTTGCTGCAACAGAGGTTTCTGCGCCAGAATTATCTGAGATTTCTATTGACGTAAAGCCTGGTGATAATTTATGGAATTTAATTAAAGCACAATTGGAAACAAACAATCAATTTGAAGGCATGACTGAAGATCAACGAATTATGGCTATTGATGAATTAAAGGATAAGTTTACAAGCATGAGTCAAGAGGACTTGAAAAGTATTGGATTCAGGAGTGGTGATATAAATAAAATTTATCCAGGTGATAAATTAAATCTTACAAGTGTGATGGGTAACTCTGAGACGATTAAACATGCGTTATCAACTGGAAAACATTTCACTGGAGAATTAGAAACACATGGAGTACCAGTATCGGAACATGGAAACATTGCAGGTGCGGAAAAGGCTGTTGATGCAAAACCAATTAGCTCTGATGCGCGATATATTATTCATCACAATTATGGTTTGACTGATGAAGACTTCGCACGTATTGAGAACACGCCTGTTTCTAAGATTCTTGATCAAGCTGTAGGTGAGGACCCTAATACGTGGACGCCACTAGAAAGAGATTTGATGGAGTTTAACGGACTGGATGAAAGAGTTGGGCAACAGACAGTAGGCGAGGTTTTGCGCGAAACCACCCTTTATCATGCAAATGATACGGTAGCAGGCGTTACTCAAGAGCATATACAAGAAGTTGCAGATAGTGCAGCTAATCAATTTGAGGGAATGACAGAGTCAGAGGTTTTGAGGGAGTTAGTTGGTAATAGAGAATTTAAGATTGCGGTAGCACAACAAATACAAGAAATATTTGGCACAAAAAATATTACAGATGCACTGCGAAATATTGCGCCAAAGGATATGAACTTTTTTCTAAGTGAAGGATATGTGGGACAAGAAAAAGAAATGGTACTTGCTTTGCGTGATAGAGCGGTGAAAGCCTTTGGAGATAGTGGCAATCCAAAACCTGGTGCAAAAGTTGGACAATATATTACACGTATGCTTGCAAAAGCAGTGCATGAAGGGAAAGTAAAGGATGTATTTCCATCATCAACGTTTCCAAAATAAATTAAATAATAAATATTAAAAACTATCTTTGTTCAAATATTGGACTATGATAGAACAAATAAAAATATGACTGAAGAAAAACAAATAGAACAAGACGCAACAACTATCCAAGAAATGATTGCACAAGAGTTTGGTTTTGAAGACTTAGGAGATGAAAGTCAACAAAAGCTTATTGAACAAATGACAGAGTCTGTAATAAAACGAATTTTAGTAGATGCTTATGCAAAACTTTCTGAATCTGATAGAGAAACTTTTGAAGATATGATGGAAAATATAGAAAATATTGATCCAGATAGTGTGGATGAATTTCTCCGAGATAAACTAACAGATTACGATGCAATTGTAGCAGGAGCAGTGGAAGATTTGAAAAAACATCTTCTAGAAACAAATAAATAATTAAGTATAAATAGATAAATATACTTGTCTGTTATGTGTGTTATAGAAACTTTAAATTAATTAATTATGTCAGATCCAATATCAAATTCACAAGAATCACAAATACCAGAAAGTGTAAGTCTGGAAAAGCGTTTTGGTGTACAAAAAGATGAAGGAGGTATCGAATTTGATAAAGAAAAAACAGCAGAAAGTGCAGCAGAAAAAAGTGCAGCAGAAAAGGATGCTTCATATCAAAATATTCTTTCAAAAGTTAAAACTCAAAATGATAATGATGATGACTCTATCATGCAAGATGCAAGTAATTTACATCAACAAACAGATCGTGAATCACAAATTACTCATCTTATTGATCTTGCTATGACAAAGGGGGTTGAACATGCAGTTAAAGTTGCACAAAAAGCAGAAGACTATTATGTATTAGATCAATTGCATGATAGATTACTTGCAGATGATTTACATGATGCTCTTGTATCACGAGAACTTATTAAGGAACAGTAGTTTGTGAATATTTTAGTATAAAAATAAAAAATATGGGAATTGATGCGATATTTATCATTTTAATTTTATTATTAGCAACGATTAGCTTGGTTGCGGGTATTCTTTTAGTTGTAAAGAGTGTTTTGGGGTATAGAGCCATTATCAATAGGTCAATGAATGAAGATTTGGAAATGATTCGTGTTAGTAAACAACAAGGAACTGAGCAAAACACTCAAAATCCAGATTTGTGGAAAGAAGAAATTGGACCTATGGAACAGTTATTGACGTCATTTGCACAGCTTAGAAATCGTAAGTTTTCTTGGAAAACAATATTTTATGGTAAACCTACAATTGCACTCGAAATTGCTAATCCGTCAGATGATGAGGAGATACTTTTTTTTGTAGCTGTACCGCGTAAGTTTCGTTCAGCTTTAGAAAAGCAAATTCATAGTTATTTTCCAGATTCAATGATTGAGAAGGTAAAGGATTACACGATTTTTTCGCCTGGATCATATACTGCCATGGGAATTGTTAAGTTGGCAAAATCAAGCGCATTGCCAATAAAAACTTATGAAATGATGGACAATGATCCTTTTAATGAAATTACAAATGCATTTAGTAAACTTTCTGAAAAGGGTGAAGGAGCAAGTATTCAAATTATATTACAAGATCCAGGAAAATCATGGCGCTCTAAAGGTAAAAAAATTGCACATGAAATGCAACAAGGAAAACAATTAAAAGATGCACAAGGTGGCTTTGTTAACGAAGCAATAAAGGAAGTTGGTAAAGGATTGGGACCAAAACAAACTAATCAACCTCAAAGTGAAAAGGTCGTTCAATTAACACCAGAAGAGCAAGAATTAATTAAATCAATTGAAACAAAAACAGCAAAAGTGGGATTTATGGTAAATATTCGCTTGATTGCTTCAGCAGAAACACAAGAGCGTGCAGAGGAAATTTTGTCACATATAGAAAATGCTTTTTCACAATTTGAAAATCCAGGAGTAAATTATTTCAAAGTACAAAGAATAGGTTCAAAATCTAAAAAACAAGCATTCAATTACATTTTTCGTGCCTTTAATGATGAGTATGCAGTATTGTTGGGGGTTGAGGAAATATCAAGTATCTTTCATTTTCCAATTTCGACAACAGAGACACCAAAAATAAAGTGGTTAAAATCAGGTAGTGCACAACCTCCAACGGATATTCCAAAAGAAGGTATTTTTATAGGTACTAATAATTATAGAGGAGTTGAAACAAAAATATTCCTTTCAGATAATGATAGACGTCGACATATGTATATTATTGGTCAAACTGGTACTGGTAAGTCAACTATTTTGGAAGAAATGGCAAAGCAAGATATTAAAAAAGGAAATGGAATGTGTTATATTGATCCACATGGCGAGGCAATTGAACATGTTATGACAGCAATTCCAAAAGAAAGAGCTGAGGATGTTATTTATTTTGATCCATCTGACACAGAGCGTCCATTTGGGCTTAATATGCTTGAGTATGACGAGAATAAACCAGAAGAAAAAACTTTTGTTGTAAATGAGATTATAAATATTTTTGATGCGCTTTATGATTTGAAAGCTACAGGTGGTCCGATGTTTGAGCAGTATATGAGAAATGCAATGCTTCTTATTATGGATGATGTTGAATCAGGTGCCACACTAATGGAGATACCAAAAGTTTTGGCTGATGAAAATTTTCGTAAGATGAAGTTGTCTAAATGTAAAAATGAAACAGTAAAAACTTTTTGGATAGAAGAGGCAGAAAAGGCTGGCGGTGAAGCGGCACTTGCTAATATGGTTCCTTATATAACTTCAAAATTAACTCCATTTTTGTCTAATGACATGATGCGACCAATTATTTCACAACAAAAAAGCACACTTGACTTTCGTGAAATAATGGATACTCAAAAAATTCTTCTTATTAATTTATCAAAAGGTAAGATTGGAGAAACAAATAGTCATTTATTAGGAATGATTATTGTGGGGAAAATACTTATGGCTGCACTTGGACGCGTTGATATTCCAGAAGATGATAGGAAAGATTTTTATATGTATATAGATGAATTTCAAAATGTAACAACAGATTCAATTGCTCAAATTTTGTCAGAGGCTCGTAAATATAGATTGGGATTAATTTTAGCGCATCAATTTATAGGTCAATTATCTGAAGATATTTCAAAAGCTGTATTCGGTAACGTAGGCTCATTGGCAGCGTATCGTGTTGGTCCAGAGGATGCAGAGTTTTTACAGAAGCAATTTGAGCCGGTGTTTACTGCACAAGATTTAATTAATGTTGATAATTATAATTATTTCGGACGATTACTTTTAAATGGTAAATCAACTGCACCGTTTAATATTGCTGCACCATTTCCAACAAAGGGAAGCACTGATATTATAGAGCCAATAAAAGAATTATCGCGACTTAAATATGGACGTGATAGGGATATTATTGAACAGGAGGTAGCAGCAAGATCTACACTAGAGAAGTCTGTAGATGAATCAGAAAAAGATCCAGAACATTATTGGAAATAAAAATTTTATATAAAGTATACAAATAAAAAATTATGATGTTATAATCATGATTTTTTATTTGACAAAATTAAGAAGTTGCGCTAATATGTATACCTATGGTATAGGTATAATTATCTTATAATATTTATGAAAAAAACAACCAATCAAAAGGTGAAAATACTTATAGGATTAAAAAAAGCGAGAACGAGTTTAGATAAGATTATAAATGATTTGGAAAGTGGAAATAAGGTCATAAATACAGATAAAAAATGTTTTGATGTTATACAACAAAATTTATCTGTAATAGGCTTGCTAAAATCTGCAAATACCGCTATGCTAGAAAACCATCTAGATTTTTATATCGAAAATGTAGATAAAAAAAATGTGAAAAAAAAGGAGTTAGAAAAAATGAAGGAGGAAATTATACGTATTGTGCAAATAGCACAAAAAAAGTAATTTGTAATAATAAATAAATTTATGAAGAAGAATATTATAGTTACAATTATTGTGGGAATTGCTGTGATTGTAGGTGGTATTTTTTATAAAAATACACAAGCAGACTTACAAGAAAATAATTTACAAGAAAGTGTTAAATCAGTGAAAGTTGCGAATGTAGAAAGTGGTTATGATAGCACTGTTGCATTGCGTGGTGTGGTTAAGGGTGCAACAGAAGTACATCTTGCACCAAAAGCGCAAGGTCGTGTAACAAACATATATAAAGATATAGGAGAAACTGTTTATAAAGGGCAAATAATTGCAACAATTGATGGTAGTGAATTATGGGCACAAACAAATGTTGCAAAGACTGGTTATGAAGCAGCAAAAGATGCTACAAAAAAAACAAGAGACTATTTTGACAAGCAAGTTTCTCAAGCAAAAAAAGGACGAGATTTAGCAAAAGATGCTCTTGAAGCAGCAAAACAAAGTGGAGATAATAATGCTATAGCTGAGGCAAGTGCAAATTATGAATTGGCAAAAAAAGCAGTAAGTGTTGCAAAAAAAGGACGAGATTTACAAACTGATATAGCAAAAGGTCAAAGAGATGTGGCTAAAAGTCAATTAATTGCTGCCCAAACAATGGCAAGTAATACACAATTGAGGGCACCATTTACAGGTGTGCTAGCCCAATCAAATGTTGAAATTGGTTCGCTTGTTTCACCCCAAATGCCAATGTTTTTAATTGTGGGTAAAGCAGGTAAGGAAGTAGAAATATCAGTTGCTTCAGATGAGCTAGGTAATTTAACAGTTGGACAAAAAGTGGATATTTTGACAGATGAAGATGAAAAAAGTACAGGAACAATAATTGCTATTAGTCCAATGGTGGATGCTCATACTCGTAAAGGACTTGTAAAAGTGTCACTTTCAGATGATGATTCACTGATTTTAGGTGAATATGTGCGTGTATTATTGCCAGAAAAAGATGCAACAAATGAAATTACAGTGCCTCGTAGTGCACTTGTGCGTGAATATCATGACACTTTTGTTTTTGTGGTAGAAGATGGTGTTGCATTCAAAAAAAATGTTGTTGTAGGAGCGGATTATGGTGAACGCATTGTAATAAAAGAAGGATTGAAAAAAGGTGATGTTATTGTTGTTGAAGGGCAACAAAATTTGAATGATAGTGATTTTGTAGAAATAACACAATAAATATATGAATCGAGAAAATCAACAAAAACATAGAACAGGTTTTTTTGGTAATGTCGCTACTTTTTTCGTGCGACACAAGGAATTGGGATTATTAACTTTTATTGGTATTTTTCTGTGGGGTGGATTGTCATTTATAATGATGCCAAAGCAATATAATCCAGAAATTACAGCACCAGCATTTCAAATAGTTACTGAGTTTCCAGGTGCTACGAGCGAAGAAACTTATCAACTTGTGACACGTAAGATGGAAGATCGTGTTAAAGAAATTGTTACTGTGGACAAAGTTATGTCACAGTCTTTTGATGGTGGTGCAAGTGTAGTAATAGTGCAATTTTATATTGGAGAAAATATAGAAGATGCAAAAGTTACATTGATGCAAAAGCTTCAAAGCAATATGTCGGATAAACCACTTGGTGTAAGTGATCCTCAGATTATAGCAATAGATCCAGATGATGTGCCAATAATGTCACTAGCAATTACAAGTGATACTCTCTCAGATGCATCTGTTCGTGCAATGGCATATGATATTACTGATGAATTAAAACTTGTTAAGGGCACTTCTGTAGTTTCAGTTGTAGGAGGTAAACAAAAAGAATTGCGTGTGGATATTGATCCTGTTAAATTAGCACAAAATAATCTTACAATTAAGCGTGTTATTGATACCATAAAAGGTAACAACATGTACGTACGTGCTGGTAATATAGAAACAGATGGTAATAATTACAATGTTACAGTTGACGGGATGATTCGTAGTGAAGAAGATTTAAAAAATATAGTTTTAAATCAAGAAGGAGATAGCGTTGTTTATTTATCAGATATTGCACAAGTTGCATACACAGATGCAGATACTAAATCAATTGTTCGTTTTTGGGATGGTGATGATGTAGATAAAAATGCAACATATATTGCAATTTCGAAATTGAAAGGAACAAACGCAACAAATATTACAAATGCAATAAAACAAAAATTGCAAGACTTACAAGATAGAAATATTATCTCACGAGATGTATCTGTGCAGGTAGTACGTAATGAAGGTCAAGTTGCTAGTGAAGCAACAATGACACTCACAACAAATTTAGCAGCAGCAATTGTTATTGTTGCAATTATTCTATTGTTATTTTTAGGTTGGAAAAGCGCTTTAATTGTACTTATTTCTATCCCTCTCACGCTGGCAGCAGTTTTTGGTGTTGGCAATTTTGCAGATCAAACAATAAATCGTATTACATTATTTGCTCTTATCCTGTCACTTGGTATTTTAGTTGATGCTGCAATTGTGGTTGTTGAAAATATTTTTAGATTATTCAAAGAAAATCCAATGGAAAAGAAAGTATCACTCATTGCACAAGCTGTGGATGAAGTTGGTGCTGGGTTAGTGCTGAGTACTACAACAGTTACACTGGCCTTTATTCCAATGGCGTTTGTAACAGGGATGATGGGGCCATATATGGGGCCAATTCCTTTTTTTGTGCCGGTTACATTGATTTGTTCACTTATTATTGCGCTTACAATTATTCCTTTTTTGCTCAATATCATTACACGCAAACATGGTGTGATATCTGCAAAAAATGATGGAGAAAATATAAAAAAACCAAATATATTTTTACGTTCTGTTACAAAGTTACAAAAATTTTATGGCAAATCACTTGTGCATTTATTAAAAAGTGCAACAAAAAGACGTATATTGATGAGTATTGTTTTAGTGCTCCTGATAATATCTATGTTACTACCTGCTTTTGCAGTAGTGAAGTTTCGTATGCTACCAAAAGCAGATAAGGAACAGTTTTATGTGTATGTTGATTTACCGCAATATGCTTCACTAGAGCGAACTGATGAGGCAGTTCAGACTGTTGAAAAATTTATAATGCAAAATGATGAAGTTGTAAGTATTCAGAGTTATATAGGTACTCCACAAATTGTGGACTTTAATGGATTATTTAAAGGTTCAGATGGACGTAGGAATGAAAATCAAGCAACACTCAAAATTAATTTAACACATCACAAAAAGCGTAATATTACATCAGAACAAATAGTATTGGATTTGCGTGGTAAATTACTTGAAGAATTAAAACAATATCCAGATATAAAAATAAAATTAATTGAAGATCCACCAGGACCTCCGGTATTATCAACATATCTTATAAAAATTCATGGAACTTCGAAAGAAAACACAATTCAGATGGCAAAAGATTTAGAGACTTATGTGGGCACAGTAGAAGAGGTAGTAGATGTTGATACAACTTTGAATGAAGTAACAGCTGATTATTTATTGCATGTCAAAAAGGAAGAAGCTTCAAGAGCTGGATTGAGTGTGTATGATATTGCCATGACCTTACGTACATTTATGACTGGAGAAAAGATTGCAATGTATCATGAAACAGAGGCATCTGAAATGAGAAAAGCTCAACAAGAATATATTGTTGTACATACGGCTCAGGAAGATCGTAATCAAAAAGAAGATTTGGATAATATTTATTTGACGAATTTTTATGGGCAAAACATACCACTTTCCAGTGTCGTAGAATATACACAATCAGACAATGCTCCAATTATTTATTCTGATGAACGACAGACGATGCAGTATGTTTTTGCAGAAATGGGAGACAGAAGCGTAATATATGCAATGATTGATACACTTAATTATTTAGTCAAAGAATATCGACCATTTGGTGATAATACGCGTATTTCACATTGGAATTTGATGGGTGTAACCTATGAAAATACACAAACCCAAGAACAGGCAGAAGTATTATTAGACGGTGAATGGAAACTTACTTTGGAAGTATTTCGTGATTTAGGAATTGCTATGGGAGTAGCACTTGTGATGATTTATTTTGTGCTTGTGGCACGATTTCGTTCATTACTCATTCCACTGTTAATGATGGGTACTATCCCTTTCTCATTTATTGGAGTGATGCCAGGATTTGCAATTTTGGGATGGACAAATAATGTTTATTTCAATGCAACTAGTATGATTGGAGTGATTGCTCTTTCTGGAATTGTTGTGAATAATGCGATTATGTTGCTGGAATATCTCAATAGGTTAAGAGACCGTGGATATAAAATTGAAGATGCAATTGTAAAAGCAGGGAAGACACGTTTATTGCCAATCATGCTAACGTCACTTACAACAATATTTGGTTCACTGACTATTATTTCTGATCCGGTATGGGAAGGGCTTGCATGGGCGATTGTATTTGGACTTTCACTGGCCGCATTTTTGACACTTGTCATATTCCCAATTATGTATTATACGACGCAAAAAAAGTCATGGATAGAAAAACAGGAAGATGAAAAGTGTTGCAGAGAATAAAGTATGTTACAATTAGATAAAAGATATAATTCAAATAAATAATTAACTATGGACAAAGAAATGAAACAAAAACCTGTAACACACACAGGTGAGAAACATTATAGATTATGTGTGGGCTATTGGCACATACCACGCACAATATATTTTATAGGAGGATTATTTATCTTTGGTTCTGTATTGCTTGCGATGTTTGTGGATCAAAAATGGTTGTATTTTGCATTGTTTGTAAGTTTCTTATTTATGAGCTTTGCAGTTACAGGATATTGTCCTATGGCACTTATACTTGATAAACTGGGATTGCGTAGGGAATAGAATAAATTATAGTAGTTTCAAAAAGCTATCACAATTGTGATAGCTTTTTGTATTTTTAAATTAATATGATATAATCAATTTTTGTGTAAATATATTATTGTAAGAAGTACTAGTGGAGGCTGTCATGAGTTTGATTACAAAACAAGCTATTGTATCATCAATTTATATTATCGCATTTATTTTTGGAATATTGCACGAACATCATATTTTTTATAATATTAAAAAATTAGTTGATATGTTCTTTTAGTGTGTATATTCTTTACATAGACTTAGTATAACGTGCTAAGTCTTTTTCTTTTTTATTAGGGAATGTGATATACTAATAAGTAAGAAAAATAGATACAAAATAACATGCAAAAAAAATCAACTATTACATTTTATGGTGGGGCAGGTAGTGTAACTGGTGCTAATTTTCTTTTTAGTACAGGAGGTAAAAAGATTCTTATCGATTGTGGATTGACGCACGCTGGACAACTTTGCTATACGCTTAAAAATAAGTTTCATTATAATCCTGCAGAAATTGATGTGCTTATAGTAACACATGCTCATGCGGATCATATTGGGAAAATTCCACAGTTAGTACGAGATGGATTTAGAGGAACTATTTATTCTACGCCAGCAACAAAAGACATTTCTGTTGTTATGTTGGATGATGCTTTGAAAATTCTTACAGATGAGGCAGATGAGATTGGGTGTGAACCTTTATATAGTAGAGGGGATGTTTCCAGAGCCTTTTCTTTATGGCAAACAATTGATTATCATAAAACATTTATTGTAGGAGATGATGTGCATGTTCAGTTTTTGGATGCGGGACATATTTTAGGAAGCGCCATGATTGAATGTGAACGTGATGATAAAAAAATAATTTTTACAGGAGATTTAGGTAATTCACCAGAACTAATTCTTCCAGATACAGAAAAAATATCAAATGTAGATTATTTACTTATGGAGAGTGTGTATGGAGATAGAAATCACGAAGATAGGCGTAATCGTACAGAGAAATTAGCACAAGCAATTCGTGAAAATTATAAGCAAAAAGGAATACTTCTTATTCCAACTTTTGCTCTTCAGCGAGCACAAATTTTACTATATGAAATTAATAAATTAGTGGAGCATGGGTATGTGCCAGAAATGCCTGTGTATTTTGATGCACCACTTGCTCAGAGAGTTACAACAATTTTTCGTCGTTA
>JALWAF010000182.1:14755-17584 GCA_027016355.1 Candidatus Moraniibacteriota bacterium
TCATTATCAATTGAAAAATCAAAAAATCCAAAAATTATTATTGCAAGTTCGGGCATGTCAAATGGTGGACGAATAAGACTGCATGAAAAAAATATTTTGGGAAATAAGAAAAATACAGTTTTGTTTATAGGGTATCAAGCCTTTGGCACACTTGGTCGTGAAATCCAAGAAAAGAAAAAAGGTAAAGTGTATATTGATGGGAAATGGGTCCGACTTCGAGCTCATATCAAGTCTATTCGGGGGTATTCCGGACACAAAGATAGTGATAATTTGATAAAATTTGTAGGAGATAGTGCTGAGACATTAAAAAAGGTATTTGTAACAATGGGAGAGGTTAAGTCAGCACAATTTTTAGCACACAAAATTAAAGAGCAATATAATTTAGATGCAATTGTACCAAGACAAGATGATATAGAAGAGATTGATTTTTAATAAAAAGTTTTTTTAAAATATAAAAATGCTTGATTTTTTTTGTAGATGTAGTATTATGGTATTTATGCAATAAAAAAATTGCAATTGAGTAAATAAAGACGGGGTATAGTGTAATGGCTAGCACGAGTCGTTTGGGACGATTTAGTCAGGGTTCGAATCCCTGTACCCCGACAAAGAAAGAAGTGTCTTCAATTTTTTAGAAATAACTTTCTATCTATGAGTCTTAAACAAAAGATTGAAATAATACTTAAAATAGTCATTGTCTTTTTAAGTGTGTTGTTATTGCTCAGTCTTTTGAATGGAGGTATTACGTTATATATGATTGCTGGAGCTCTTGGTGCTACATATATTTTTATATATTATTGGCGAAGAAAAATTATAATATTACAACAGAAAAAAATACAAGTGAAATAAATAAGTGCTTTAGTGTGTACTATATAAGATAAAGGTAGATTTTTTATAAATTCTTAGGGGTTTTTATGCATTCAGACGTCGAAACAGTAAAATCACGAACAAATATCGTTGATATTGTTGGTGAATATGTAAAATTGACAAAGGCGGGTAACAGTTTCAAGGCATGTTGTCCATTTCATCAAGAAAAAACGCCATCTTTTAATGTAAATGAAGAAAAGCAATTCTATCATTGTTTTGGTTGTGGTGCTGGAGGTGATGTTTTTAGTTTTATAATGGAAATTGAGAATTTAGGATTTCGAGAGGCTCTAGTATTACTTGCACAAAAAGCTGGTGTGGAATTGCAGACCGGATTTACTGGAAGTAGTAGAGAATCACAGGACAGGAAAAAGAAATTATATGATATATTGGAACTTACAACTAAATTTTATGAGAAACAATTATGGAGTGGTGAGGGCGCAAAGAAAGCTCTACCATATTTAAGAAATAGAGGACTTAGTGATGAAGTCATTAAAAAATTTCGATTAGGATATGCGCCTGATGGCTGGAGTCATGTTCAAGATTTTTTACGAAAAAAAGGATTTGACAATGAAATAATATTGCAAACGGGTACAATTATAAAAAATGATAAAGGAAAAACTTATGACAGATTTAGAAATCGTATCATGTTTCCAATTAGTGATGTAATGGGGCGAACAATTGGATTTACGTCACGTGTACTTCCTGAAGATGATAAGAACCAGGCAAAATATATAAATACACCAGAGACAATCCTTTATCATAAGAGCAATGTACTTTATGGTATTAATCATGCAAAACAATCTATTAAACAAAATAATTCTGTTGTGGTCGTTGAAGGAAATATGGATGTGATTGCTGCTAGCAATTCTGATATTGACAATACAATTGCTGTGTCAGGTACGGCAATGACACAAGATCACATCCGCATATTAAAACGCTACACGGATCAATTTACATTATTTTTTGATGCTGATGAAGCCGGAGTAGTTGCTGCTAGAAGAAGTGCATTATTATGCTTGAAAGAAGATGTACAACTAAAAATGATTCTCTTGAAAGAAGGAAAAGATGCAGCAGATATTGCAAAAAATGATCCTGAAAAATTACGTAACATTATCAATACTGCAAAAAATGCAATTGATGTATTCATTGGTATTGCAAAAGATACATATGATATAAAAGAACCCCATGGAAAAAGACAGGCTATCGAATTTGTGACAGAGTTATTGTCTCATATTTCAAATGACATTGAGAGAGAAGAGTGGATATCTAGGTGTGCCAAAGCATTTGATGTTGAGTTTCGACTTGTAAATATTGCAGTAACTAAACAAATTGATGAGCATAGTGACAAAACCGATAAAGTACAGGCAACAGATGCAATGCATTTGCAAATGACACAAGCAGAACAATCACAAATGCAACGAATATATAAATCAATTGTGTTAATGATGATGGCATATCCTCATGTGTGGGAATATGTATATAAAAATAGAGAAAAATATGGAGAAGTATTAGACCAAAAAACTATCACAGCACTTATGCGTGAAGGACCAGATTGTAATTTTTCCATAGGTGAATTTGTAAGCAAAGATTATCATAGGGAGTCATTATATAAAGCTGCAATGCAAATGCAACAACAATATGAGACAGAACATGAGGATGGTGGAAGCCCGATAGATGATACTGAAACATATATAGCAATTGCAACAGAGAACTTAAATAAGCGGAAAATGGAGCGACTGGTAGCACTTATGAATGAAGCGGAAGCAAATGGTGATTATGATGCACAAAAACAATTATTAAAACAAGTAAGTGCACTATCACAACAAGTAATAAATAATACATAATAAAGACATGACAAAGAAAAAAGCAACGAAAAAGACAACGAAAAAGGCATCAAAGAAAAAAGCAACAAAAAAGGTAACAAAGAAAATAATCAAGAAAGTTGCAAAGAAAAAAGCAACAAAA
>JALWAF010000183.1 GCA_027016355.1 Candidatus Moraniibacteriota bacterium
ACAATTACTAAGGGATAAAGTTAGCGCACAATTTGTACAGAGGAACCAAGTTTCACAAGAAATGTGGACACGCATGAAATCTGCGCAAAAAGAATTATCTGATGGTAGAGATTTTGCTGATGTTGCACAGAAATATTCTGAAGGGTCGACCGCAAGTGTGGGTGGTATTATGGGATGGTTTAGTGAAGGTCAATTACAAGATGAAATTGGTAAACAAGTTTTTTCAATGAAAAAGGGTGAGCATACAGATATAATTGAAACGCCACTAGGACTACATATTGTACAAGTAAATGACGTTTCTGAGATGGATGGTAAAAAAATGGTACATGTATCACAAATCTTCATAAAGAAGAAGACATTGGCAGAATTTTTGAATGAACGAATTGGCAATATGAAAGTAAAAGTATTTTTACCACAGTATAAGTGGGATGCTGGCAAAGCCTTGATTGTTTTTTCAGATGAGTCAATGGATGAGTTTGAAAGGTTGATGTATGAGGAAGGAAAGAATACACAGAAAGAATTATTAAATAAATTGAAGTAATAAAATTTTTATAATGGATAAAATATATATTTTGTAATACAATATAACTATAAATAGAAACTATGTTAAGGAGATATAATCATTTAATTATTTACATATGGATATAAATAAATTTACAACACGTTCCCAAGAAGCGCTACAAAATGCTCAAGAACAAGTAATAAAAAATGAAGGTCAATTCGTTTTGCCAGTACATTTGGCATATGCACTTCTCGAGCAAAAAGAGTCTATCGTGCCAATTGCAATTAAAAAACAAAATATTGCCTACGATGAATTAGTGCAATCACTTTTGAATGAGATTAAACAAATAAAAACAAAAGTGACAAGTACAACTAAAGAACAATTATATATCTCACAAGAACTATCACGTGTGTTATTGCAAGCGGAGGATGAAATGCGTTCAATGGGTGATAATTTTGTTTCAACAGAACATTTACTCATGGCATTACTTGCTAAGGATGATGATATTGCAAAGAAATTTGCAGAATTTGGTGTAACATATGATACATTTAAAAAAGAAGTTACAGATGTGCGTGGTGGTGCGAATATCGATTCACCAGATCCTGAAAATTCTATGCAAACAATTGAAAAGTATACAATCAATTTAACTAAGCGTGCACGTGAGGATGAAATTGATCCAATCATAGGTCGTGATGAAGAAGTTAGACGTGTAATGCAAATATTGTTACGACGTACAAAAAATAATCCAGTACTTTTGGGAGAGCCAGGTACAGGAAAAACAGCAATAGTAGAAGGATTGTCTCAACGTATTGCAATTGGAGATGTTCCAGAACTACTTAAGGATAAGGAAATTATTTCTTTAGATTTAGGGCAATTGCTCGCAGGTGCAAAATTTCGTGGAGAATTTGAGGATAGACTTAAAGCACTTCTCAAAGAAATTCAAGAATCTGCAGGTAAATATATTCTTTTTATTGATGAATTGCATACACTTGTAGGGGCAGGAGGTTCTGAAGGTGGAGTTGATGCATCTAATATGTTAAAACCAGCACTTGCTCGTGGAGAAATTCGTACAATTGGTGCAACAACATTGAAAGAATATCAAAAATATATTGAAAAAGATGCAGC
>JALWAF010000184.1:0-348 GCA_027016355.1 Candidatus Moraniibacteriota bacterium
GGTTCTTATGTTTATAATACTGCCAGCGGTAAAAAAGAGCGTGTTGGACGAATCTTGAGAATGCATTCAAATGATAGAGAAGAGGTAGAGGAATTGTATGCTGGTGAAATTGGTGCATTAGTGGGACTTAAAAATACCAAAACAGGAGATACTCTTTGTGATATAGATCATCAAGTCGTTTTAGAATCAATAGAATTTCCAGAGCCAGTTATTTCAATTGCTGTAGAACCAAAAACAAAAGCAGATCAAGAAAAAATGGCTGTTGCTCTGAGTAAATTAGCAGAGGAAGATCCTTCCTTCCAAGTTAGAACTGATGAAGAAGTGGGTCAGACTATTATTTCTGGAGTG
>JALWAF010000184.1:358-5075 GCA_027016355.1 Candidatus Moraniibacteriota bacterium
AATTGCATCTTGAGATTATTGTTGATAGATTAAAAAGAGAGTTTAACGTAGAGGCGAATGTAGGACAACCTCAAGTATCTTATCGTGAAACAATTACACAAGAAGCAGAAGGGGAAGGAAAGTTTGTTAAACAATCAGGTGGACGTGGACAATATGGTCATGCGTGGGTACGAATTACGCCACAAGAGCAAGGTAAAGGATTTGAATTTGAAGATGAAATTAAAGGTGGAGTTATCCCACAAGAATATATCAAGCCGACTCGTCAAGGTATTGAGGAAGCGATGGATAATGGTGTAATAGCTGGGTACCCTATGGTAGATGTTAAAGTTGCACTTTATGATGGTAGTTATCATGATGTTGATTCATCAGAATCAGCGTTTAAAGTTGCGGGTTCAATGGCATTCAAAGCTGCTGTAAAAAATGCAAAACCAATTTTATTAGAGCCAATCATGTCAGTGCAAGTAACTACTCCAGAAGAATTTATGGGTGATGTTGTAGGAGATATAAATTCAAAACGTGGAATTATCAAGGAGATGAATGATCGAGGAGAAGGTATGGCAGTAATTAAAGAGATTGATGCTGAAATCCCACTTGCTTCAATGTTTGGTTATGCAACGCAATTACGTTCCATGTCGCAAGGACGAGCAAATTATGCAATGGAATTTAGTCATTATGCTGAAGTTCCAAAGAACGTAGCAGATGAAATTATTGGTGGTGATGAAGATGTAAAATAATTCTTGTCATTATTTAGAACAAATAAGAAAAACTCTCGGCAGGAATGTTGAGAGTTTTTTGTAATTTCAAATATGCAATCAATTGTGTCTTTGAGTCTATTTTTATAAATTTTGTCAAACAAAAAACAGCAACCAAAGTTGCTGTTTTTGTTTATTACTCAAATTAATGAATATAATTATGCGCGTTGTACATTTACTGCATTAGGACCCTTAGGACCATCAGCAAGCTCAAATGTCACTTCGTCGCCTTCTTGAAGATCGTTAAACTCTACGTCTACAAGTTCAGTTGCGTGAAAAAATACATCTTTTTCTTCACCTTCTTGAGAAATAAAGCCAAAACCACGATCTGTAAGACGAGCAATTTTTCCTGTGTTCATCTTTGTGATAGCTTATATTTGTTACTTCTTCAAATACAGTTTGTTCTGATAAGATGAAACTCGACTAGGGCTCTTCTTACAGTTCTGATTTGATTAATTATTAGTATAGTATGTAAAAAATATTTTGTCAAGTACAAAAATAATGCTACAATAAAAATATAAAACATAAAAATCTATTATTATTCTATTAAAGAATTGTAACAAGATGTGTTAAAAATAAAAATATGATTGAAAATATGTCAAACCAAACTCAAAATAATACAAATGAAAATAATTCGCAAATTCCTCAACCGCCAAAACCGCCAGAAAAATCTTCAGAAAAAAACTCCTCTGTTGAAGATAGTGTCGCAATGAATAAGAAAAAATCATTAAATAAATTGATATTAATCATTATTGGAGCAGTGGTTATAGTAGCTCTTATTGGTGTTGGAGTTTTTTTTGTATTTTCAAAAAATAATAAAGCAAAAGTGAATATAAATGAAAAAAGTGGATTGTTATCAAAAATTACTAGTTACACAAAGAATAATCAAAACAAAAGAGATGATATGAATGACTTTGATTGTAAACAATCATATGAAAAGCTATTGGAGGCTAATAGTTTTGATTTTGATAAATATTGCATTAATCAAAATGTGCGAACTGGTAATTATGATGAAAATGCAGTTCCACAAAAAAAGAAAAATTTAGTTTTAATTTTTGATGCATCGGGGTCAATGGCAGCGCGTATTAATGGTAAAAGAAAAATTGATATAGCTAAAGAGGCTGCTTGGAAATTTATTGATCAGGTTGCAGATGAAGAAAATTTTGCGCTTAGTATTGTGGTGTATGGACACAAGGGTGGGAATGCACAATCACAAAAAAGTATGTCTTGTGCTGGAATCGATGAAATTTATTATTTGGGAGATGTAAATGCTAAAATTGCTAAATCAAAATTAAATAATTTTGATGCTACGGGTTGGACTCCTATTGCAGGCTCATTTCAAAAAGCAAAAGAAATTTTATCAGATAAACCAAATGATGAAAATTTTATACTTTTATTATCTGATGGCAAAGAAATGTGTGATGGTGATCCTGTATCTACCATAAAAGCAATTAAAAATCAAGGGTTAAATGTGAAAGCGGATGTAATAGGTTTTGATGTAGGTGGAGTAGATGAAGCTCAGTTAAAAGCTATTGCAGAAGCTGGTGATGGAGACTATTTTAGTGTAAGTAATGCAGTAGATTTAGACAATGCTTTTGCAAAACATAAAGAAATGTTAAATAAGGCTAATTTTAAAATTGGTCGTACATTGGAACAACTTTCTGATGTTAGCTTTATTATTAATAATTATAATCAATGTTTAGTAATGTTGAAAAAAGAAGAAGCCGTAATGATGTTGGATATTCACGCGAGAAAATTATTAGGAGCTAATTGTGAACAGAGTGCACAAAAAGAATATGAAAGTAGAGTCAATGACATAAAACAACAATTGGATCAGATTTATGAGTCTGATATGAAAGCATTTAATTCAACAAAATAATATAAATAATATGATAAAAAAAGAAATCACAACAGCAAGTATGATAGTAATAATAGTTTGTTCGTTTTTTACATTTAGTCAAAATGCATTCGCTGCCCAAAAATGGGATCCAGATAGCACTAGTGTAGAACATCGTGCATGGGATAAAGAGCTTGATCGTTGGAAAAATATTGCAGAAAGTTGGTATGAAAAAGTAGATTCAAATCAATATATGCCGCCAGCATCATATACTGAACCAGAAGATGGATGCAATGGTGATAAATGTTGGGAAAATACTCCAACCGGAGCTAGTTATTGTATAGGTAACAAATGTTGGGAATCTAATCCAATCACATTTAAACTTATTGATTTTGATGGGAATAGTGTAGAGATATGGAAATATCGTTGTGCTATGAATTCAGATGATTGGTTTATGGCAGATGGTAATAAATGGAATTGTGCAAATGGTAATCAAGTAAATGAATTTATAGGACAACAAAAGGAGAGATGGAAAAGTAGTAATTATGGACAGCTTTTAACATATGTAAATAAAATTGGAGACAAGTGGGAGAGTGGTAATTTTGGACAGGAAATTGTATTTGAAGGAATAAATGGTGAAAGATGGGAGAGTAGTAATTTTGGACAAGGTGTCGAACATGTTGATGAATCTGGTGAGAAATGGGAAGGATCAAAGTATGATACAAAAGATCATTTTTAAAGATTGAATTATGAAAAATATTATAAAATATCATTAATGATTGTAGTATCATGAAAAAAAATATTAGAAAACAAAAGTTAATGACTGTAGAGGAGTCGCGTGAAAGAATATCTTTGAATAAATCACAAAAAAAACGAATTTTTCAAGATAGAAAAGAGATTAAAGATATTATTGAAGGAAAAGACCATAGACTTCTTATGATTGTCGGCCCGTGTAGTGCTTGGCCAGAAGAGGCTGTGCGTGTCTATGCTGAGCAATTGGCTGAATTGGCAAAATTATACAAAGATGACATTAAGATTGTGATGCGTGTATATACACAAAAACCACGAACTACAGTAGGATGGGCGGGTGTGGCTTTACAACCTAATCCGTTTGGCAAGCCGGATGTTAATGCAGGTATTATTTATGTGCGAAAAATGATGCGAGACATTATTGAATTAGGTTTGCCAATTGCCGATGAAATTCTTTTTACTAACCTTTTTGAAAGCAGATCAGATATGCTTGCATGGGCAGCAATTGGAGCCAGAAGTAGTGAAGATCAAGAACATAGAGCATTTGCATCAGATGCAGAATTTGCAGTTGGTATGAAAAATCCTACATCTGGAAATATTAAGATAGGGGTCAACGGTGTAGTCTCGGCACAGAGTGAACATGTATATGTGCGACGTTCAAATCAAATTATTAGTGCAGGTAATGAATATGCACATTTAGTGCTTAGAGGTGGAGTTGAAGGTTCGAATTATTCCATGTCACACTTGAAGCAAGTTATGCAATTATACAAAGAATACAATATTAAAAATCCATCAGTTATTGTTGATGCGAGTCATGATAATGTACGTATTGATGATGCGGAAGATTATATGATACAATCAAGAACTGTTATGGATGTGTTGCATTCTTGTGAAAAAAATAAAGAAGTAAAAAAAATGATGAAAGGATTTTTGATTGAAAGTTTTGTAAAAGAGGGTAATCAAGATCTTAATCAAATAAATGAACAAGAAATTGATTTAGGTGGATTATCTATAACAGATGCATGTATTGGCATAAATGAAACTAGGTTACTTATGGAAAAAATTGTGCAGTTTCGGAAAAATAATTAATATTTGTAGATAGAGATAAATTTTGATATAATAAGTTTGTATGAGGAAAAAGAAAAGAAAAAAAATAATGCAGATATTTGTGGTTGTTTTTGTAATTGTTATGATATTGGCAATGCTTGGTTTTTTGTTATTACCTCTCTTATTATCTTTGCGCTAAATTTATCATAATTATGATCAGTGGTTTACGCACCATCTCAACATTTATCTATTTAGCTTTTGGTATTAAAGTGAGTGTAGTCACACTTATTTTTTTAGTAAAAGAAAACATAAGACTAAATGTTTTGTAAAA
>JALWAF010000184.1:5085-5609 GCA_027016355.1 Candidatus Moraniibacteriota bacterium
TGAAATTCAAAAGTTAGAACAAGAAAAAAAACGATATGAACACGACAACAATACATTACAAGATGAAGTTGCATATTTACAGTCGGAACATTCTTATGAAAAGGAGGCAAAGAAATTGAATTATAAGAAAAAAGGAGAGCATGTAGTAATAGTACGACGCTCTCCTAAGAAAAATGAAAAAAAAGATAAAATAGTGCAAAAACAAGAAGATGCACATTCAGTAGAGCATCAAAAAGTTTGGTTAAGTTATTTCTTTTAATAAAAATATATGAAGAGCGTTTATAAAAAAGTGGTCGTAGTTTGTATAAGTATAATTATTGTAGTAATAACTGCTGTAATCTTATTTACATATGTTTTTCATATTAATTCTCCAGCTATTAAAACTGTTGGAAAAGCTTTGTATTTACCAGCAATTATAGTTGATGGTCATTGGATAACAATCTCAGAAATAGATGAAAATACATTATCCATAAAGCGTTTTTATGAAAATCAAGATTTTTCAAAGTTCGGTATTCGTATTGATT
>JALWAF010000185.1 GCA_027016355.1 Candidatus Moraniibacteriota bacterium
TTCTGTCTGCTCTCACTTCCTTTGGTAATGTATGAAAGTTTGTTTTTTGTTTTGACATAATTTTTTTATTAGAATTATGTCTTTTATTATACCATAGTTTGGAGTGGAATTGTGTGGTTGGTTAATATAACCATGACCAATACTACTTCCCCAAACACAGATTCTTTTACTCATAAAAATTTATATTTACAAATTATTCTCAATCAAGTTATTTATCAAATCCTCAAAATAAATTCCCGCCTCTTTTGCTGCGTCTGGTACTAAACTTGTGTTTGTCATACCTGGAATTGTATTTACTTCTAAAAAATATACTTCGCCTGTTTTTTCATCCCAAAGTAAATCTGTCCGTGCTAGGTGTTTACAACCAACCTCATTAAATGATTTAAGTGCATAATCTTTAGCAATGTCCTCTACTTCCTGCGGAATATTTGCTGGGCACACATGCGTGCTACCACCAGTAGCATATTTTGTTTCATAATCATACCAATCACTTGTGTTTGCTTTTATTTCCACAACAGGTAAAACATTTTGCTCACCGTTCTGCTCAATGATTGCAACTGTAAGCTCTCGTCCATCAATCATCTTTTCTACAACAACTTGCTCACCATGAATGAAAGCTTTTTCTATCGCGCTAGATAATTTGTCCTCCTTTTCAACTTTTGAAATACCTACAGATGAACCTGCATTACTAGGTTTTACAAAAAGCGGTAATCCAAATTCTTCTACAATTTCTAACACATCATATTTATCATTCCTATCAATAGCGCACCCTGGAATAATTTGTATACCCGCATTCTCTACCACATTCTTTGTTTTTGATTTATTCATTGCCAAAGCATGAGCACTGTGCCCAGAGAAAACATAAGGCACACCCAAAATATCTAAGAAACCTTGCAATCGTCCGTCTTCTCCATACTCGCCGTGTAATATTGGCACTACTAAATCAATCTTACCCTTGCTTACCATATTAACAAATTTTGCAATATCATTTTTCTCCAACAACCTAGAATCATCTTTATCCTTTAAATATTTTTTTGCCCTAGATCCAACAATCCAATTACCATTTTTCAAAATTGCCACATAAACCACATCATATTTATCACTATCAATAACTTCTGCGACAGCACCACAAGACGCAAGTGATACCTCGTGTTCACTATTATTGCCTCCAAAAATGACTGCTATATTTTTTTTCATAAATATAAAAATTAGAAATAACTAATTCATCATTCACCATATTCACCATTTATAATTCACAATTCAAATAATTACCGATTACTGGTTACTGGTTGTTACATAGTCATTCTTAATTACTTCTCACATTTATAAACACTCACCTTTCCACGAACCAATAAATCATTTTGCTTTTGACAATTATTTTCAAAATATCGTCTTGCTTCTTTGGTTATAAATTTTTCATCGTTATCTGAATATACAACCCAGACTGTACTGTATTTATTTTGAAAGTCCTGCACTTGTATTACATCAATCTTTTTTACTTTCCCCTCACCTTTTATTTGATCTTCAGAGCGTTCTGAACCAAAGTCCAATACCGGCACATCAAGTCCACTGTAATAATAGTTGCGGA
>JALWAF010000186.1:0-959 GCA_027016355.1 Candidatus Moraniibacteriota bacterium
TTAACCCTTAGCATGTTAATACTTTCAACTACATTATTTATTTTTTATCATAAAAACATAATCCCGACATTCAAAAGAGAATCTTTACTATGGTTTTTTGCACTATTATTTATAATTTCATTTATCCCCTCCTTAGCACTGCATCCAACTATTCATGGTGTGGGCGTTTTCCTAGAATGGCTTCTACTCCCTACACTAACAGGTTTTCTGCTATATGCACATATTTGCACAAATTCACATGCATTTACTACTATTCAAAATGCTCTTACTCTTACCTTATTTATAGTCAGTATTATTTCACTTACTTATTTTGTGTTAGGTATAAAAACATTTGATGGCAGACTTAGTGCTTTTTACCCATCCCCAAATCATCTTGCACTTTTTATTGCTCCGCTTATTCCTATTGTTATTGCTCAATTTTTTGCCTCAAAACATATTTTATCTAAAGCCTTTTCTCTATTGACATTTTCATTATCCACACTCGTTCTTTTTTTTACAAATTCATTCCTATCTTCCATCAGTATTATTATTGCACTAATTTTTATTACACTTATACACCTTAGAGCAAAAAAAATATTTTTACTTTTTTTCTTGCTTTTTTTTATTTTCATTAGTATTATTAGTTTTCATAAAATAACAAATATTGAATTAAATCCTGTACATAATCCTCTTTTTTCTCGCACAGAAATTTGGACTGTGGCAATCCAACATATCCAAAACAGTTTACTTTTCAACACAAATCCAATAGACGACTTCCAATATATATATTTAGAGGCTCAACCACTTTATAAACCATACAACACATGGTCAGCGCCAACACCACATAATTTAATCTTAACACTATGGATTTCTGGCGGTTTTTTTACTATTTTATTTTTTTGTTTAGTATGTTCTAGATGGTTTTATATTGCTTTCAATTCTTACAAAAAAACAAAAAATATAACTGCTTTACTTTATAT
>JALWAF010000186.1:969-4730 GCA_027016355.1 Candidatus Moraniibacteriota bacterium
ATATTATTAGCTAGTATTTTTGACACATCTTTTTGGAAAAATGATCTTTCCTTCCTATTTTGGATAATTATTATTTTGAAAATAAAATAACAATTTTAAAACATATTTTACTTTTTTGGCTTAATCTGTTGTGCAGCAACAACTGTCACATCTGAATACTTATTTGCATAACCGCCATCTCTTGTGCGTACCTTTGTTTTTCTATATACTGCCACAGTACCTCTCAATGCTTTATTTGGATAATCTGGAGAAAATTCATATGTATATTCCACATTTCCATTACCTAATTTTTTTTGTTTTACCGTTATTTGATCTGAGGGTGCTTCTATTAACATTTTTTCCAATCCTTTAACTGTTTGTCCTTCCTGCGCATTTTGTGTTCCATTATCTTTTTCATTTTTAGCACCTTGCATTTTATATTCAACACCATTTTGATTAACTTCTTTTACGGTACCTCCATTGGATTGTTTAATAATTTCTTGTGCATTTTTATTTGTTTTTTCTGTCATTTGATTAGCGTCTTTTTTTGCCTCCTCTGTCATCTGTCCTCCAGCATTCTTAATTTCAGCTTCGATTTTTTCACTTGACTTTACGTTATTCAACATTTCTGCTTTTACATTACTGCCTAAAGAGCATTTACCAAAATTACTACCCTCACACTCTTCCATACTATCACGTTTTACATATAATTCAGGATCCTCCGATACATGTTCATAAACACTATTATTTGAAAAAGCTTCCTGTGATGAAATACAATCTGGATCATTGCATTCTTTTTTTGAATTAAAACATTCTACTGATCCGTATGTTGAGCTACCTCCCTCCTCCACAAGACAATACGTTTGTGGTCGAGTTACTTTTTGCACTACACGAGAATTTGAATGTTTAGTTGATTGCGTATTATTTTGCCTTGTTGTATTCTCCTGCACCCCCTGTTGCAAAGCGCCTAAATTAGGACTGGCTGAATTCATAAGATCTGGGTTTATAGTATTGAGTATTAAATATATCAAAAATACAATTACCAACCCCAGTAATGCATCAGTTATTATTTTTTTTGCAGTTCCTGCCTGAGCTTGATTTCCTGCTGAAGTTATATAATAAAATCCTCCTATAGTTATCATGAGGAGTGCTGCTATTAACACAAAACCAATTGCAAAATTGTAGATTCCTGTTACATATCCTGTAAAACCTGCATTTTGCGCAATACCTGGTATTTTCTCTAGTGTTTTATATGTAGCAAAAGTTGTTTGGGTTGTTATTGTAAATATAAAAAACATCATCAATATAAAACTGATATTTTTTATGTTTATTATCTTTTTATTTTTACTCATCATTTTACTATAATAGCATAAAATTTAGTTTTCTTCTTGTACTCCAAATCCAATAACAAGAGATGGAATAAAAAGCATAATTCCAATTATTAAAGTCATTTTTAATAAGAATAGTAAATACTCTGATGCATTATGCGATACTGTAGCAAAGAACCCTTTTATACCTGCTGTTTGAGCTTGAGGGTCTTTGTTTACGTCTATTTTTACGTTTGCTGTGAAGGTTTGGGGGGTTGTTTGGGATTGGGTTATGCCCATACCTTCCTCAAGTGCTAATCGCTGATCTAATCCAATATCTTGCACCACCTTCACAGAAACACTAACATCTTTATCAGGCACAAAACTTATGACATTGTCAGTATCATATAATTCACCATCAACAAACCATTCGTATTTTAAGTTTTTTTGCTTGTTTACGAAACTTGGGTATATTTGTGCTTTTAGAGTTACTGTTTTTCCTTTTATTGTTTCTAGGGTTGTTTTGGATTCGTCTAAATATTCAGTATTATGAAAACCTTTATGTGTCCCCAACACCTTCCAACTAGCCCCAACAACAGGAGTTATAAGTAATTCTGGATCTGTTACTTTAAAAACTCTCATTATTGATTGAGATTGATTTTTGTCTTTATCTACATCGCTTATTTGAGCTGTTACTGTTATTGTATCTCCTCCTAGTCCATTTGTTGGCAGTAGTAATACTCCTGTGTTTGTTTGATCTGAACAGTCTGGTGATATTGATTCATCACATGTATAGTTTTTTCCATTTACTTTCCATGAAATCATTTCTCCATTGTACACTCCATTCTTACAATTTGAATTATCATTGCTACATGTAGCCACTACTGCTATCACTTCATTATTCAATACTCTACATATTGTTTTATCTAATCCATCTACACATATTTCTTCATCTGTTTTTTTGAATTTTGTTGTATCTACTACTTTTGTTTTATATACCTTTATTGGATTATCTTTTACATTAAATATTTTGAATTCTGTTGTGTTTTTACCAAAGTTTGATCCTCCTCCACTTCTTGGTTCATTTATTTTTGTAGTTACTTCTACTGTTCCTGTTCCATCATCTGAAAAACATTTGTCTGGGAAATCTGCTATGAATGTTAGATTTGGAATGTTCATTCCTTTTGTTTTTGATGTTACATTATCTTTAAAACTTTCATCTGTTAATAGGTTTGTGTCTTCTCCTTTACATTTCATTTCCCATTCATAGTATAGATGATTTGAGTTTGATATGCTTCCTCCTTGAGTTTGTCCAGCGTGGGCTGTTATTTTCATTTCTTTTCCTACTCCTGATGGAGTTGAGGCACTTGATGCACTTGAGCTTCCACTTGAAACAGTTACGTTTAGGGCGTCGTATTCTGAAGTTCCTGGTTTTGTGAAGAGGTTGTTACGTAAAGCACATACTTTAATTGGTCCTGGAATGTTTGAGCCGATCTCTTCTGGTTCAATTGTTGCTGTTTGAATTTCTATAACCTTCTTTTTTACGGTTTCTCCGTATTTTCCAAAATTTTCTAAACGATCCTTACAGCCTGGTTGCAACATGGCAAATACTGTTTGATAACCTCCATCTTCATGTTTTGTTGGCTCCATTCCTAAGCCCTCTACTATTACACCTATTTCATCACCCTCTTGATATTCCCACTCAAAATCTTTTTGTCCCAATCCTGCTATTAAAGCCCCATCATTTTTTGCTAGTGGTGTTGTATTATTTGTAAGAGGATTAGTGTGCCAAAAAAATTCTTCATCCTTTGTAAAATTTTTACCAACATTAGTAACCATGCTAATATTTTTACAACCATTATCCTTATTTTTCAATGCACCAATGCCACATTGCGATGGTTTTTGCAATTCTTGTTCATCACTTTCAGTAAATGACATACAACTAGTATTTAAACCTCCACATTCTCCTAATGATTCATTTTTTACACAAACATTATACCAACTAGGATCTCTAACTCTTGCAAAGGCTGGATTATCCCATAATCTTTGCCCTTCTTCTGCACATCGTCTACACATATCAGCACCACATGTATCCCACCAACTCTCACACATCATAGTATTAAAGCAATAATTTCCATTTATTTGCTTTATTTCACCCTCTCCACATGTACCACCTCCAGTACTTCCAGGTTGAATATCGGCAGATGGTGTATTAACACTTTCATTACATCCTGTACTATTTGGAGCAGTCCATACTTGACCACTTTTTTCATCTCTTTTAACACAAAAAGGCGTAGGCACATTTATTGTCTGCCCAGAATCATAACTATACGTTACCGATCTCATGTCAGAACCTGCTATACAATCTTCATCTTCATTAATATCACAATTACTTTCTCTACATTCTCCATGTTTACATTTATAATTTTTATCTTCCTCAAATATATTTGATCCATTTGCTACACAATATAATTG
>JALWAF010000186.1:4740-5542 GCA_027016355.1 Candidatus Moraniibacteriota bacterium
TTGTGTTGGAGTTTTAAAACGTTGCCCACCATTACCCGTAATTTCTCCCTCAGCCGTTGTTAATGAAGAAGATGTGGTATTACCACTACCATCATCTTCGGATGAATTTTCTGTTTCACTAGCAATCCATCCAGCAACTGGTGGAACACCTACTGGACATTGTAATTGCCTACTATCCATCATACATCTTGGTACATAACCATCCTCACAACCACTTTCAGTATCCTTTTTACCGTTTAACTCATATTGAATACCCTTAATCGGATCATATACGTAACAATATTTTGTTGCATCAGTTTTTGCATTATCACCACCAAGTGTTGCAATGTATCCATCATCATCTGTATCTTCTGGATATTCACTTAAATCTACCACACCATCGCCATTTCCATTATTCATTTTTTGATCAAAAGTTAATGGATCAAAATAAAGAGCAACTTGTGCATGAATTGCGTTTGGAATATATGTAGCCATCATGTCTGTATCAGGTGGAGGAGTTTCACGCTTTGGACCTTTTAAATACCATGTATAATAAGCATCTTCTAAATTTGATATACCCTCTACGTCTGCACTTGCTGTAATTTTTTCTCCTGGTTTTGGGTTTGGTGTGGAAAACCTTATTGAAACTTGTGGCATTTTTGCTTTCCTATCTCCTGCATTTACTCCCTCAGCCATCGGTTTTAGACTTTCTTGTACATTTATATTTAAATCATTTTCTAGAAAGTCGTTTATATCACCACGTGCCTTACTGGATGCATTTCCAAAAAATAAAGCTGATACAGATATTGGCTCTATAATAAAT
>JALWAF010000187.1 GCA_027016355.1 Candidatus Moraniibacteriota bacterium
CGGTTTATTATTTTGGAGTACACTGGTACAAACCCACGACAAAAACCAATATGTCTAGTCGGAAAAGGTGTAACATTTGATACTGGTGGAATTGACACAAAGCCACATCCATATGCACTTGATATGATGATGGATATGAGTGGTGGTGCAGCAACAGTCGCAACAATTATTACTGCAGCAAAACTAAAACTCAAAAAAAATATCGTTGTACTTATACCGGCAGTTGAAAATATGCCAGGAGGTGGCAGTTTTAAACCAGGTGATATTGTAAAAATGATGGATGGCACACATGTAGAAATTGGTCATACTGATGCTGAGGGGCGACTTATACTTGCTGATGCACTGACATATGCAAAAATGTACAAACCACATACAGTTATAGATGTGGCGACATTGACTAGTGCGGCATTAGTAGCTTTGGGTGAACGGGCGAGTGCAATTTTTACAGATGATGATGATTTGGCACAAAAAACATTAGAAACAGCAGAATCAGTGGGTGATTATGCGTGGCGATTGCCACTTTGGGATGAATATAGTGTAGAAATTGCAGGAAATGTAGGAGATATTTCAAACATTCGTACCAAAGGTCAGCCTGGATATGGCGGAGCGATTACTGCAGCGGCATTTCTAAAACATTTTGCAAAAGAACACAAACAATGGATGCACATTGATATTGTACCGACAATGACAGCAGTATTTGATGAACAACTTGCAAAAGGCGCGAAAGGCACACCTGTGCGATTACTTGTAGGATTATTGGAAAAGTAATATTACTTTTTATATATTTAGATAATAACTGAATGGCTATTTGCAATTCAGTTATTATTTTTTGTTAATCTTGAAAAATAAGGATGTTTGATGTATACTTGCAAAACTTATGAATAAAAAGAATCAGAATAAAATTATTATTAAGGGTGCACGTGAGCATAATCTAAAAAACGTGAATTTGACAATTCCGCGGGATGCTTTTGTGGTTTTTACAGGTCTTTCTGGGAGTGGTAAATCTACCTTAGCCTTCGATACCATATTTGCAGAAGGACAACGCAGATATTTAGAGAGTCTGTCTAGTTATGCTCGGCAATTCTTGGGGCAAATGGACAAACCAGATGTCGATATGATAGAAGGACTTTCTCCAGCAATTTCTATTGACCAAAAAACTACATCACACAATCCTCGCTCCACAGTGGGGACAGTCACAGAAGTTCATGATTATTTACGACTTTTATGGTCAAAGATTGGTGTGCCACATTGTCCGAAATGTGGTAAATCAATAGCAGTGTTGTCAACAGATGAAATAGTATCTCAAATTGTTGATGGAAAAAATGAAGAAATTGAAATTTGTGCACCTGTTGTTCGTTCTCGTAAAGGCACATATTTGAAATTACTTTCTGATTATTGGGACCGTGGATTTCTGGAGGCATATATTGATGGTAAATTATATAGTTTAGATGATGTCACTGCTTTGAAGTTAGATAAACATAAAAAACATGATATTGATATTGTGATTGATAGCATGCATGCAACGGAAGAAAATATTTCTCGTATTTTTGAGGCGGTTGAGATATCCTTAAAAATTGCAGATGGATTAGTACAAGTAAGAAAAGATAATAGTAAAAATATACAAACATTTAATCAAAAATTTGCGTGTCCAGATCATCCAAATATTGAGTTTCCAGAGTTAGAACCACGACTTTTCAGCTTTAACTCTCCATACGGAGCTTGTAGTGCTTGTGAAGGCTTGGGAACGAAAAAGGAAATTGATTGGAATTTGGCTGTGCCAGATTTAAACAAAACAATAGCTCAGGGTGGAGTGTTGCCGTGGAGTAATAAAAAATCAAATTCATATTATGGTGCAATTTTTCATGCTGTACTGCAACATTATCACATACCAGATAATAAGAGACTTTCAGATTTAACTGATAAGCAGTTTGATATTTTGATTTATGGTGATGAAGATCCAGATGAAATTGCAATCAGTCTGCGTAGCAAAAAAGGTAGTACTTGGAAATTTAATATCGAGTGGGCAGGCATTGTGGGTTTTTTGGAAGATAGATATAGACGTTCTGAATCAGATGCAGTGCGTAAAGATATAGAACAATATATGTCTCGTAAACCTTGTAGTGCTTGCAAAGGCAGTAGATATAAAAAGGAAGTGTCTTGGATAAAAATTGCCCAAAAAAATATAGATGATGTTTCTCAAATGACAATTACTGACACTGTAAGGTTTTTTCAGAAGTTAAAATTAAATACTCAGGAGAAAATTATAGGGGATAGAATTATAAAAGAGGTTATTTCAAGGCTTGAGTTTCTGGACAAAGTTGGGCTTGGATATCTAACACTTTCACGTAGCGCTCACACACTTAGTGGCGGAGAAGCACAGAGGATTAGACTTGCAAGTCAAATAGGTTCACAACTTGTTGGTGTGCTTTATATACTTGATGAGCCATCTATTGGACTTCATGCAAGAGATAACTCTAAATTACTTGAGACACTTCTGTATTTGAGAGATCTGGGCAATACTGTTGTTGTTATAGAACACGATGAAGAAACTATGCGAGCAAGTGATTTTTTGGTAGATATTGGACCAGGCGCAGGTCGTCGTGGGGGTAAAATTGTAGTAGCAGATACTCCAAAAAATGTTATGAAGCACAAAAAGTCGCTTACAGCGCAGTATCTCCGAGGTGACAAATTTATAGAAATTCCAAAGGCAAGAAGAAACATAAAAAATAAAAAAGTTTTAACTCTCAGAGGTGCTCGTGAACATAATCTCAGGGGTATTACAGTTGAATTTCCGCTGGGAATGATGACTGTGGTTACAGGAGTATCAGGCAGTGGTAAATCAACCCTAGTAGAGCAAATTCTTTATAAAGCAGTGGCAAATAAACTTATGCGAAGCGTCACTAGACCAGGTAAACATAAAGAAATATTAGGACTGGAGTATTTAGATAAGGTAATAATGATAGATCAAAGCCCTATTGGGCGCACACCCAGATCTAACCCAGCGACTTATACTGGGATGTTTACACCAATTCGCGACTTATTTGCTCAGACAAAATCAGCAAAAGCTCGTGGATATAAGCCCGGACGATTTAGTTTTAATGTAAAGGGAGGTAGGTGCGATAATTGTAGTGGTGATGGCTATCTCAAAATTGAAATGCAATTTATGGCAGATGTATTTTTGCCTTGTGATGTGTGTAAGGGCAAGAGATACAACAGTGAAACATTACAAATTAAATATGCCGGTAAAAACATAGCAGAAGTTCTAGATATGACGGTAAATGAAGCGGTAAATTTCTTCGATGCGTATCCTGCAATCTACAATATAGTCAAAACTCTCCAAGACGTGGGATTGGGCTACATTCATTTAGGTCAAAGTGCTACAACCCTCTCAGGTGGAGAAGCACAACGTGTGAAGTTAGCAACAGAGCTAGCTAAGAAGGCAACAGGCAAAACTCTATATATACTAGATGAGCCTACCACAGGACTGCATTTTGATGATGTGGTAAAACTTCTAAATGTACTAAATAGACTAGTAGATAAAGGAAATAGTGTAGTGGTAATAGAACACAACATGGATGTAATAAAATCAGCAGATTGGATAATAGACATGGGTCCAGAAGGTGGAGTAGGTGGCGGAAAAGTTGTCATAGCAGGAAGTCCAGAAGAAGTTATAAAATATCACAAAGAATCTCACACTGCAAAATACTTACGAGATGTTTTGAAGAAAAAATAATAATTTGCTGTGATTAAGGTCCAACCTTCGGATTCCGAAGGTTGGACCTTAATATTGGTGAATTAACTGCATATCTTACTTAAATTACGGTGTCATTTCAAATGATTTATTAATGTAGCTTTTGGTGTCATTTTAGATGATTTGATGCACTTGATTGCATAATAGGTATTTTTGATGTACCATGAATATTCGAAGGTTAATATATAACTTTCAACTTTATAACTTTATAAACTTTCGACTTTTATTTTATGGCAAAAAATGATGTGGCGATTCGCTTTAGCGATGTTGATTTTGAATATGATAATGGAAAGGTGATCTTGAACGAAGCATCTTTTTCTTTGCGTCGTGGATTTAAGGCTGCGCTTATGGGACAAAATGGTGCGGGTAAAACTTCACTTTTTAATCTAATAATGGGTAAAACTAAACCCACAACAGGACATATTTATATCGATGAGGGTCAAACTATTGCGTGTGCTCAGCAGGTAATTCCTCGCCAGCAAATGAAATTAAATATTCGTGAGTTTTTTGATATTTATTTTACAGGTGAAGACTATGATCTGGACAGAAATATTGAAGAGGTTATGAAAGCAGTGAATATTGAGTTACCAATGGATAAGCCCCTTAACGCTTTTTCGGGCGGACAACAGGCGAGACTATTACTTGCATCAGCACTTATTCAAGATCCAGATATTTTACTTTTGGATGAGCCTACAAACAATCTTGATGATGAAGGTGTGGGACACTTACTCACATTTCTCATGATGTATGAAAAAACTTGTATTGTGATTTCTCATGATGCAGATTTCCTTAATATGTTTACTGATGGAGTTTTGTATCTAGATGTATTTACGCACAAAATTGAGCAATATGTTGGTGATTATTATGTAGTAGTAGAAGATATCAAAGCTCAGATTGAAAGGGAAAATATGAAAAATGCACAATTTGAGAAGAAAATTAGAGATAATAAAGAAAAAATGAATTATTTTGCAAACAAGGGTGGTAAAATGCGACTTGTAGCAAAAAAAATGCGTGATGAAATAGCGCAGATGGAAGCAGATAAAGTAGATGTGCGTCAGGAGGACAAAACAATTCGTGATTTTACAATCTCTGCTCAAAGTGACTTTGTAGGAAATGTTATTACAATTACGTCAGTTAATGTGATGAAAAATCATGAGCCTACAGAAAAGGAGGTAAATATAATTTTAAAAAAAGGAGAGCATTTACTGTTAAAAGGGCCTAATGGAATAGGTAAAACAACACTATTGGAAAGACTGGCTGAAAATAATACAGAAGGAGCAACGATTTTGGATGGTGTACGAGTGGGGTATTATCGGCAAGATTTTTCAACATTAAATTTTGATGATACTGTATTTGATGCACTTATAAATGTGATGCAGGTAGAGAGTGAGGAAAAGATGCGTGCAGTTGCAAGTAAATTTTTACTTGGTAAAGATGTGATGGATGCAAAAATCGGCAGTTTATCAGAAGGACAAAAAGGACTTGTTGCTTTTGCACAATTAGTATTACTTGAGCCAGGTTTACTTATATTAGATGAGCCAACAAATCATATAAACTTTCGTCATATACCAGTAATTGCCAAAGCACTCAAAGAATATGAGGGTGCAATGATAGTAGTAAGCCACGTGCAATCATTTCTTGATCAAATTGGAATTAGTGAAGAATTAGATTTAGGGAAATAAAATAACCCCCTCTGTCCTATCGGACATCTCCCCCTCATGAGGAGGAGAGGATATAATTTATGAAAAATATTAATCAAAAA
>JALWAF010000188.1:0-3448 GCA_027016355.1 Candidatus Moraniibacteriota bacterium
CTTTTATATCCTTTTTACCATGGCATATGATTTATATTGTACGTGAAGTTTTTTGTGGTGGTGAAAAATGGCAATATGGAACAATTGGGATTTATATAAGTGACATTGTTCTTGCTTTGTGGATTTTACTTAGCATTTACCTATACAAAGAACTTATTTTAACATACATTCTTAAAAAATCCCGTTTTTTACTAGTTGGATTATTGCTATCACTATGGGGTTTTGTATCAATTATCTGGGCTGATGATAAAATGTTGGCATTTTATTTTACAATCAAACTTTCTATGGCTCTTGATTTGTTTTTTCTTGTACAAATAATTCCATTTAAAATTTACAATATTAGTATAGTTTTTTTGATTAGCATATTTATACAATCTCTCATTGGATTGTATCAATTTATAACACAACAAACTTTTGCTCAAAAATTTTTAGGATTACAATATCATGATGTATTCAGCGGTGGCAATGCAATTGTGCATATGTCCGGAGAGAGATGGCTACGAGCATATGGTGGGACACCTCATCCAAATATTTTTGGTGTTGTTTTATTATGTGCTCTCTTATTAGGTATCTTTCTTTTTATCAAAAATAAAGATAAAATGTTATCCAAAACACTTATTCTTATAGCAATTAGTGTAATTACTGCTAATATTTTATACACATTTTCACGTACAATATGGTTAACCAGTTTCTTTTGTATTCTTGCTTTTGTTATTTATATATATAAAAACAAAAAATATAACATACGACAAATAACAGCGCCTCTCTTACTGATTACCGCTACTATATTATTAATTGTCAGTTTATCCCACAATTTATTTTTTAATAGAGTGTCGCAAGACACCACATTTGTACATAATTCTATATCCGACAGAGCTCTTTATTTATCCCAATCAAAATCACTAATATCTTCCCATCTATTTAATGGAGCTGGAATTGGTAATTACACTAATACACTCAAAAAAGAATCTCAAATCAAAAGACCTCTGTGGCAATATCAACCCGTACACAATATTTATTTACTGATTACATCTGAAACTGGACTTATTGGATTTGGTTTATTTATAACATTTATATTTACTATTTTTTATACATTATACAAAAATAAAAAAAATGTAACCCTTGTACAGTTTACATTTATTACTTTATTTGCAGGAATACTTTTTATATCACTATTTGATCATTTAGCTTGGACATCCCACTTTGGATTATTTGCACTATTTTTGTTGGGTGGACTATCACTACGGACAAGTCACTAATTTACTTTTGTAAAATATTGTCTAATAACTTTTCTTTTCCTTTGCCTGTTTTTGCACTGAAAGGAAAAATATCAATATCTTTACCTAATTCTTGCTTTATATCAGAAATAGATTTGTGCAGATTCTTTTGATTTAACTTATCAATTTTATTTGCCACAACAATAAACGGATGTTTATACTCACGAAGGACGCTTATCATTTCCCTATCAAAATCCCTGAGTCCTGCCTTTGCATCAACAATCACAACCACTTTTGTAATTTGAGCTTCTCCAGAAATAAAGTACCACAAAATTAATCGACGTAATTTTTCACGATATTTTTGACCGAGTTTTGCATATCCATATCCCGGCAAATCTACAAAATACGTGTCTTCATTGATTAAGAAAAAATTAATATGTTGAGTTTTACCCGGCTTACTTGAAGAACGTACAAGTTTTTTTTGATTTACAAGTTTATTTATTACACTAGATTTTCCTACATTTGAACGTCCCACAAAAGAAATTTGTGGTATATCATCGACAAGTAAATTATGCGATCCTACTACACTTTTTATAAATTGTGCACTTGTTACTTCCATAACTTCTAAAATTAATTAATTATATAAAGAATACTATATTATCGTATTAACTACAACTATTAAAAATCTGTTCATGCAATATTTCCATGAACAGATTAAGAAAATTATTTGTGTTGCTTTCTGTACGCATTTGCCAAAACTATTATAGAATCAGCATGCGTATCCATATCTCCATCATAATAAATATGATGATTTTTAATGTCAACAAGCATCTTCTCAAATGCCTCATCACGATGTACACTTGATGCAAGATGCTCTTCGATCCAGAGTCGTGCACATCGCACATCATCTGCACTGACATATCGCAATTTTTGTCCAACACGCACAATATATTTTGGTGCGCTAATATGATTTAACTGAGCTAAATGTGCTACAGATTCGCCTGTTTTTTGTGCAATAACACCAATAGTGTCATTACTTTGCACAACATATTCTGCAGCATTTGCACACACACTTACACACAAAATACTCCAGGACAACATAACAACCAATACCATCTTCATAATACTTCCTCCTATTTGTTTAATTATGTATTGGAATAAATAACGATATCACACATTACATCAAAAATCAAGGGATCTTATCCTACCTATATCCTCGCCCAAAATTCCATCCATATCCCCAACGCCATGGAGTATTTAAAAATGGAGTTCCTAAAACTCTTACCGCTACATATATTATTTGAGACATTAATCTTTGATTAGATTTTTTATATATACACTCTCTAAGTTCATTATCTGCATTTTTTCTTTTTTGAGTGGTACCACCTATCCAATAATATTTATCGTGTTTTGTACAACACTCTTTCCAGTTAGCATCTATAAATAGAGTGCATCCATCTGTTGAAAATACTTTTTGACTATCAGTAGATTTATCATAGAAAGAACTAGCCACTAAATACCAAAAAAATAATGTAAATAAAATCACTATTAATATTGCTACTATTATACTTTTTTGCATATTACTATAGAAAATGAAATTTTAATCTATTAACATCAAATCCATCAGTAACTTTTGCATCTTCCCACTTTGTTGTAATTCCATGTGGCGAATTGTCAAAAAATTTTATTTCTATATAATTTAACTTCTCCAACATTTCAACGGTTTCATCAAATAATTGTTTTTGATCTGTCTGAAAAATCCATGTTGTTTCTGGTTGTATCCAATTGCGTAAACCCTCAATAAATTTTTTATTTATTACACGACGTTTTTTGTGTCGTTCTTTAAACCATGGGTCTGGAAAATTAACATAAATTTCTTCAATTATAATACCTCTATCTATAGATGGTTTTAAAATATCTTTTAAATTCCTGGTAGCATCCCCATCAAAAACAACTACATTTTCATATTTACTAAATTTTTCCTCCAATCTTTGAGCTAGTGGCTTACGAATTTCCAAAACTATAAAATTTTTTGAATCACTAAGTTTTTTAATTAAACCTTCCACAAATTCTCCACGATCTGCTCCAATATCTACAATAATTGGTTTATCATTATCAAAACCATCAAACTTATGCTTAGTTTGATCGGCTAATGGATTCACATGATGTCGTATACGACTTTTTTTTGTCATAAAAATATATTTTTATCTGCAGATAATAATTTGTTATAT
>JALWAF010000188.1:3458-5512 GCA_027016355.1 Candidatus Moraniibacteriota bacterium
GCCATACATCCACCCAATTATTTTGCAAAACCTTATCCATCCAAGCACGTTCTTTTGGATGAAAGCCAATTTTGCCATCATTTTCTTTTGCTCGTGCAATATCCATTTCAGTATGTGCAACGTTCATATCTCCACCAACAATTACCTCATGACCTAATTTTCTAAGTCCATTCATATATTCTAAAACTCTATCAAAAAATATTAACTTTTCTTTCCAAGCTTCTTCGCTTTTACCTCCATTTGGAAAATATATCGACATGATATCATATATTTTATTTTTGTATAAAAATGATAAGTGAGATATGCGACCTTCATCCATATTTGGAATACTGCTCATATCAAGTCCATCATTTTCTATTGTATCTTTTGGTATTTCATCATTTTCTACATAAGCATCCTTAAGGTGTGGTACATGCATATTAAAATTAATCCTACGCGTCTTTTGTAAAAAATCACGACGAGCCCAAATACCTGTTCCTGCATAACCAGGTTTCTGAGCACTATGATAAAATTGTCGATAAACTGGATTTTTTGTAAGATAGTTACTAAACTGCTCTTTTTTACCTTTTATTTCTTGCAAAAGTAAAATATCCGGAGATTCCTTAGTAATAAGTTCCTGCAAAGATTTTTTACGCTCAACCGCCCGAAGTCCATTAACATTCCATGTAATAATTTTCATATTTTTTACGATATATTTAATACCTCTTAAGTATACTATACTAATACAAATAAAAAAGGGATGTCCTTAGATTAAACAATGAGCCAAGTAGGTAACGACGTTCAAACTTTTTGTAGTAAAAATAATGCATTAAAATATTTTTTTGCCAAAGAAAAACCTCACCAATCACTATTTTGATTGATGAGGTTTACATTCTCTATCTAATATATCCTTTGCAATACAAGGAATATACCTTTGACGGAAGTTTATCGCTGAATTCTTGAATTTTTCCACGCCTTTCTTTTACTGTACCATATTTATTTTTTGCTTTTCTGGCATGTAAACGAATTGTGCGGAAGTCCTTTTCTTCTGAAAAAATATATACTAGAAGAAAATTCTCCAAATTACACGTTAAAGCTGAAATTACTTCTTTTTCAGCTGTGCAGTGCAAATCATATGCAATCCTTACAAGAATTTGCATTTTTTCTCTCTTTGTGCTCCACAATATAGTATTGCTCTCCATAACATCTTGAGCAGTTATCTGTGAACTACAAAATTTTAAAAGTTTACAAAAATATCTTAACCGCCAGTCGATGTTGTCAAGGCTGTAACCAAGAATTGATGGAAATGATGTAATTAGTTTTACTGGATTTTTAAAACCTCTTTCTAGCAAGAAAATAATTGTCTCCCTGACCGAACGTTTAAACAAGCTATTATAAATCACAATATTTTTTTGTACAAAATCAGCTGAAAATCCTGCGTCTAATAAATCTACTTTCCTACTCTGAATTTCCTGTTTTGACAAAGTCATGATTTTCTCCTTGTAAATATATGTCAAAGTTATTTTAGAATTTATCTTCTATTGTCAAATTAACGAACTTACAAATGTACACCAAAAACTAACTTTTGCCAATCACAAAAACAAAAACCGCTTAAACTAGCGGTTTTTGTGGTTGTTTGAGCCGAACCCTATACCAGATGGTACAGGGCTGAGTAAGTAATGCTCGTCCGCCTCTGGAGAAATATTCGGACTTTTTGTATTGCATATTCTTCGCTAAAAGCCTACATCATTACTACAAAATCACCTAAAACATAACAAAACCCATCAATTATGTTGTAATTAATGGGTTTATTTACATCATTCTACAAAGAAGTCTCTATCTGAAACCCTTGCACTGGCGAAGGACTTGTCACTTGTTGATCTTCAGATAATACTGAATTTGAATTAAGTGGATCAGTTCCCGCAATCATTTCCTCCTGATTAGTGCGACCATCCCCATCCGAATCGTTATTTGGGTTGGTGTTTTGTGAATCAAACTGATCACTTACGCCATCATTGTCAGAGTCTGCGTAATATGACTCTTGTGCATCAGGTATGCCATCACCATCTACATCA
>JALWAF010000189.1 GCA_027016355.1 Candidatus Moraniibacteriota bacterium
ATATTTTGGTGTCCATACTATGTGATACTTTAAATCATAAAAAGAATGTGATAATGTTCGTATAGTACGTCTTTGGTTGTTCATAGCGTATTTCCTACTAAAGCCACCCTGCCGGGTGGCTTTAGTATACGGCTATCGCCTTCAAACGTACACCCCAGCTATGCTGGGGGTTTATAGATTAACTAAAGAACGGATTACAAATCCGTTCTTTGCTACACCAAATTTTTTGTACTCTTTATGGTCTTGTTTCAATTATACGTCCACTTGTACAATCTGCATTTGAATTACATGTGCTTTTACATTGTGAGCGTGAACCTGCTATTTTTGGTGCTTTGGCACATGTTCCGTTTGCTGTACATTGTGATTCTATACATGCTGTTTGTACTTTGAAATCTTTGTTCACAATTGGTTCATCATCATCTTCTCCGTTACCATCGTCAAACCAGCAATCTGCACCAAATTCATTTTGTCCTTCTACGATTTCTTTTTCTAGTGATGAACCTGTACATACTATTTCCTCTGGATCATTGCCTTTTGTAGTGTTGTGAATCTTGCAACATAATTTATTTCCATTATCACCAGGACAATTGAGAGAAATCGTTGTTTTCATATTATCTGAGATAATTACTGGACTTGTACGTTTAATTGGATCGTTTGCTAGACATGTTGAAGCATGACAATCCATAAGCTCTGGAGATGCTGGCTTACTTAGTTGGTTACATTGCCAATACCATCTACCAGTCGGCAATAAATACGGAAATATACTAACAACGCTTGAATTTGCACATAAGTTAGGATCTTTTGGAATTGTATTAGTATGTAACCCATTTTTAGTTCCGCACTCTGCTACATAACTAATCGTACAATTACTCGTACATTTTCGACCACTTCTCACACCATCTGAACCATCACATTCTTCTGCATCATTTTTTATGCCATCTCCACAATATGGACCATTAGCTACCGCATTAGTACACATATTACTACAATACTGACATGTTCCATTATATGGTGCTGTGCACGCCAAACCATTATTAACTCCTGCATCACATTGCTCAGTTCCATTTACAATACCGTCTCCACAATGAGGTCCTACAATAGTCTGCCACGTACATTGATTTAGTTTATTTGGTGACACACAATATTCGCACATTGAATCATATGATGCAACACAACTATCAACTGGCGTACTACCTGCTGTAGTATCACATTCTTCAGATGAAGTAATTTTTCCATCGCCACAATAACTGCATCTATCAGCAGCTCCTACGCTAACAGGCCACGATACAGTTTTTTCTGGTAATGCAAGTTTATTTGTACAATAATTTTTATTATCATCATTTGGTGATTCTACAGTCGGACAAAACATCCAATCCGGCTTCCTTTTATTAACCGAATTAGGATGGTCCCAATGTTCTGAAATCCAATCATCAGAGCCATCGTATTTCCATATTTTACCATTAACTTTTGTTCCTTTATAAGGTTTTGAATAATGTGCCCATACCCACATACGTGTTGTAACACTTGGGAAATGTGCTGTAATAGTGGCATTACCATTACTCACAGCTTCACACTTCATACCTGCACAACTAACTACATCGGAATTACTTGAAGATAAATATACTTTACCAGATCCATAACCCGTTTTTCCGTCCCACGTAACTGGTTTTACAGCTGACCATGCTATTCTACCCCATCTACCTCCACCACCCGAATCATTAAATCTTTGCCAATATGTTGCTTTTTCTTTTTCTTTTGTACGATCTTTATTGATAGATGTGACCCAAAGTCCATGCGGAGTATCCCACGATCCCCCTCCTGCCGTAAATGTAAATGTGGGTGAATATCCAAAAGCATTATTATCCCCTACACACATATCCAGACTGCCTGAAGTAAGTCCTGCTGTGTGTCCAATTGTTACAGTGCCATCACGAGAATACAATCTTTTAAATACTGCTCCATCAGTACCTCTGATATAAATACTATGTACATCAATATTTTTTGCAGTTGCTGAGGCAGTTTTTTCATTTGTCATAGCTTGAGTAGACCCTGCATATCCAACAAACAATATACAAAATACGATAATTTTTATTTGCTTCAAAAAGTTTAGATTATTCATATTATTATAATTATTCATATTATTTTTGTTTATATCGCTTTATGCCAAAAAATATTAATACCGAAACAAAAAGAAATGCTGATAATCCAAATAGCACATATTTTGCATTATTTAAAAAACTTGCTTCGCTCCCTTTTTTATAAGAATCACAACCATCAAAATCCTCACAATTATAATTCACTTCATATTCATCAATTAGTTTGTTTTTATTATTAAACATTTGTGCTTTCAAAGCTAGGTGATCGTATTTTTTTGCTGCAACAAAATCAGTTTTGTCCGCAGACATAGATGGTGGTATAGCCCCTTCATAATTTATATTTGCAATATCTTTTTTATCATCTAAATCCATTAATTTAACAACAACTTTTCCATTAGCACTAATTCCCGTAGTATTATGAAAACAGGTAAACAATGTTACATCATCACCTTTATTAATTGGAAATTTTGTTATTGCAGGATAATTGAGTCTTGGCTTTTCTACATTATTAACAAAACGAACATTTGCAATTGACTTTTGATCACCTGACACGGCCGTTATCTTAACATAATAAACACTTTCATTAATATCAGTAATTGTATATTTTAAATTAACACTATCATTAGACGGAATCGTTATTTGTTCTTTTGATGAATTAAGTAAATCTTTTTCATTTAAACTATCCCAATAATAAACATCATATGTAATGTCAACTTTTTTGTCTTCTTTAAATGTATTTATAATTGGTTGTTCAATTAATACGTTACTGTTATTTTCAACAATTGGCCAATTTCCTATGTGGAAATATTTTTGATTATTCACTTTTGTTTTAGATCGATCAAAAGAAATAAATGCTTTTTGTTTTGTTATTACATTAAAACTTGCCGTTCCTGCAGTTATTTCATTTGAAAATGGCAATCCTCCTAAATTAAATTTTTTACCTACTGAAAAGAAATAATCAAAAATATAATCAGATGAAGATGACGACTTTGGAATAGTCCAATCAAATGATGCTGACTTTGATTCATTTGCTTTAAGAGAAATATCATCTATAGCAACAAATTCATCAACAATAAAATTACCTTCTTCTAAAGAATTTCCATTTTTTTGTGAAACTCTAACAAATACATTGCCATTTGTGATTGGTTGATTATTCTCATTTATAATTTTCCCAGACACATGTACCGTTTCTCCTGGTTTATAATAATCTTTTTCTGTACCTAACGAAACTTGCACACTCTGAAACTTATAATAATCAAAACAATCAACGTCATTTATTTGTTTAGGCACTTCCCAGTCATTACCTGACATAACCTCATCAAGAGCCTCTTGTGATAAAACATCTGTTTTTACAAAATTTGCATCATCTCCAACAGTTGGGTCAACTGCATCACCTACTCCTTGTGCATTACTCACAAAAGGCACAATACACAACATAATAATACCCAATATAAATTTTTTCATGTTTTTATTTTTAATATTTATCTTATATACTAGTATATCTTATTTTTCTCCACTTTCAAAATCTACTTTTTTTATTTGAGTTGTACCTGGTGGTATATAATACATTGTCACATCTGGCACACCATCAGTGATAGTAAGTTCATAATATGAATCTGGATAATCTTTACTCTTTTTTGTACCTGTAAGTGAATTAAAAGATGTCCATCGTGATTGCTCATGGCGACGTGCTTCCATATGACCATTAAATAAACCTGCCACCCTATACTCTTCCATAATATTTTGTAACTCCTTTGCATTATTAATAGACTGTTTCATTTTATTAGACTGTTTTTCTTTATCATAATCACCAGCTGAATTATCCAAAAATACTCCATGATGCAAAAAAATAAAAGTTTGTTTATCTGTTGCTAATTGTTTTTTAAGCCAATCTATTTGTTCTGGTGGTAAGTGACCTCGTATGTATTTACCTTCTTTTGGTGCTCGGGATACATTTTTTGCATTATAATTTGCATCCAAAATAATAAAACGATAATCACCAACATCAAACGACTGAGTAAGAGAATCCAACATCAAAACCTCCTTAAATTGTTCTTTTGTTACACTCCTGAGATCATGATTACCTATAGCCCAATAAATCGGCACATTTGTTTTTTCTAATTCAGCCTTAACTAATTTAATTCCCATTATACCAACATTATCTGGATCATCTGTGCCTTCTATCACATCTCCCAGATGCACAATAAAATCTGGTTTAAATTGTTTCATTTGTTCAACAAAATTAATAATAGGAGCTACTTGACTCTCACTTAAATATCTAACCGCTTCACTTCTTTCATCATCCTTATTAATTCGCTTTGGGTGTACATGTGTATCAGTGATAATTCCAATTTTTAAATCTTCTTCTGTATTAATTTTTTTATGCCAAATAGGAATAGCATCGTAAATTTCTTTTGCACGGATTAAATTTTGTTCTGTTTGTTTTTGAGCATTATTTTCAATGTTCCAAAAATATGCAAACCCCATACCAAAAACTATCAGTGCTACTATAACTATAAGTGTGATTACCTTTTTCATATTATTTTTCATTTTCAATATCATTCAAAACTTTTTTCACACCACTCATCATCTCATCATCTAATATTGATAGCATTATAACATGCGGATTTTCTTTTTTCAATTTTTTCACAATCTCAGCAACTTCTTTTTCACTTTTTTCATCAATTTTACTCACAACAATCCACTCTGGCTTTTCCAACATCTCTGGATTAAATGCCTTCAATTCCTCACGAATTGCTCTATAATCTGCAACTGGATCAAGGCTAGTTGCCTCTACAAAATGAAAAAGAACACGGGTACGCTCGATATGTCGCAAAAATTTATGTCCCAACCCTTTACCATCAGCACATCCTTCAATTAGTCCAGGAATATCTGCAAGAATTAAATTATAATAAACTCCTAAATGTGGCTCTAACGTTGTAAAATGATAATTAGCAACTTTACTTGATGCATTTGTAAGTTCATTGAGTAAACTTGATTTTCCTACATTTGGTTTCCCTACAAATCCTACATCTGCAATCATTTTTAATTCTAGTCTCAACTCAATTTTGTCTCCAGCCTTGCCCTGATTGGCATGTTCTGGTGTTGTATTTCTACTTGATCGAAAGTGATGATTTCCAAATCCTCCATTACCTCCACGCGCAACAACAACTTCTTGACCAACATCAACAATCTCATATTCTTTTTTATTTGTGAGATCGTGTGCAACCGTTCCTACTGGCACTAAAATAACTGCATCTTCACCGTCCTTGCCTGAACGCATATTTTGTTCGCCTTCTTTTCCGGCACCTGCCTTGATATTTTTTTTATGCCTAAAAGGTCGCAACGCGCCCAAATCTGACACACCCTTCAAAATTATATTTCCACCTCTA